>NZ_JAKRFC010000006.1:0-262579 GCF_022348205.1 Epibacterium sp. MM17-32
TGTCCTCGGGCTTCTCTCGTTTGCCTGCCATCTCGTCGTCCTCCTGAAAACGGGATATTCCTATCCCAAAAGGTGGACCACTTCAGTGGGGGCACCCCAATTCATTCCTGTCGCCTATGACGACAAGGTTAGATCAAAGTCCTACCAAATTTCAGACATTTGCGACTATTTGGTGCAAGGATTTAACGTTGTCCTAACTGGAACATTTGGGAGTGGGAAGAGCCGCTGCTGCAAGGAAGTCTTTGAAGCTCTTGATGCAAGAAGTGAAATCAACTTTCTGTCTATTGATCTCAGAGATGTGGGTGCGTTAGCGTCTGCAAACCAAATTGTTCGTGCACATCTCGAAGGACTGGGGTTAGATGGTCAGGCAGAATCAGCAATTCGACTTTTGAATAGTGGAAAGTTGATTTTGCTGCTTGACGGCTTCGACGAGATGGGTGGCACGCAATGGAGCGATGATCCACAGAAACTCCGCGACATTCGGCGCCGCACCTTAAAGCCGATTAGGGAAATTGTCGGGAAGGCGCACAGCACGATTATTACGGGTCGAGAGCACTATTTTAATTCAGATAGTGAGTTGTTAGATTCAGTTGGTGTAAATAATTCAAAGTTCCTGCACTTGGAGTGTCGCGAGGAATTCAGCACCGAAGAGATATCGAATTTATTGAAGGCCTTTGAGATCGAAATGGATATGCCTGAGTGGTTACCTAAGAGGCCGCTACTCTATCAAATCCTTATTGAACTGCAGGGGGACATATCTAAAATAAGACTAGATCAGGCAAGCGGCCAAGCTGAGCTATGGTCCTATATCTCAACGCTAATATGTCAAAGAGAGGCAAGGATTAATGCAAACTTCGAAGCAGCTACCATTTTAGCGATTCTAAAGAGATTGGGCCGGGAAAGTCGTCATTTTCCCAGAGATGTTGAACCAGTAACTCTGGAAAGCCTAAAGTCTGCGTATAAGGCGGTGCGCGGTTACGAGCCCGCCGAAGAGGACGCGGTTTTACTTCAAAAGCTCCCGGGTTTGGGGCGGATATCTTATGACTCCCGAGATAGAAGGTTTGTCGATAAATACCTCGTTGATGGTTTCAGGAGTAGTGACCTTGCGGACTATATATCATTTCAGGATGAAGACCTTTCGGAAACTCGCTGGATTAACTCGCTCGATACTCTCGGTCTGTCGGTGGCAGGAAGAGCACTATCAGAACAAATGAATGATAAGTCCGCTGTCGCTCTCGCTAAGAGAGCTGCGGATAGGGAAAACTCGATACTAGCAGCTGACATAATTGCCGCTCTTGGATTTTCGGATGCCGAAGAAGTAGACGGCAGCAATGTTCAGATTTCGGGCGCTGAAATTCGCTTTCTAGACATGACGCTATCTCACTACAAGAATATTACTTTCGACTCATGTATCTTCCATAGACTTCAGCTTGCGGATTATGAGGTCGAAGGTGTTGAAATTCGAAATTCTATTATCGCCGAGATACTCGGGGTTCCAAACGAGGCTGGCGTTCCCTCTTGGGTGTCTGGCTGTGAAATCACATCCTTCGACGATGCCGGCAACGTAGCGAGTATTAAAAACTTTAAGCTTAGCGCCCCACAAAGAATTCTATGTGTTATTTTGCATAAAACGTTTTTCCAACCAGGCCGGGGGCGCCAAGAAGAAGCTTTGCTTCGTGGCCTTGGGCAAGTTGATAGGCATAAAAACACAAAGGAAATTCTAAAAATTCTTCAAAGAGAAGGGCTGCTTAGTGTAGATAAGGGTCGCCATGGATTCTTGTATATCCCCAATATTGCGAAAAAACCTTTGGCCGCGAAAATCTTGAGTTTACAGAGTCAATGTGATGAACAGATTTGGCAGGAGGTATCGGACCTTCCATCTTGATATGGGCCATACCTGCAAAGAACGATGTTACCGTTACAACAAACAACCACTTGATCTTGGTTGCCGAGTACATACTAAAATGCTGGACCGGTCATCCGATGGGCCTAGTGCGAAGGTCAGCTTAGGGCCGGTCACGTCTGCGGGCCCGACTGGTTGCTACTACTTTGTAAAGGTCGCTTTCTGCGCTTCGCGGTCACTCGTGCCTGATGCAGCATCAGGCAGGTCCGCCACCGCCTGCTGAACGGCGGCTTTCGGGGAGCTTTTCGCGCTTGCAGCAGAGACTTCGCCGCGCCTTGCGTGAATGTCGAGTTTGGGCTGACTGCGGTCCTTGCCTCCGAACATACGAGTGGCCGCATTGTCCCAAACCTGTGAACTCAGTTTTCAAAATTGAATGACCGCAACACGGAGGCGGGGCTGATGGCCCCGCCGCTTCTGTTTTGTGGGCCAGCGGGATTTGGACAAGCCAAACGCCCCCTGGCCGTCAGGGAGAGGGTGCTACCCTCCCCCTCGGGCAATTCGATTAGACCGGGCCGTGTCCTCGGCTGCGCCTGCGGGCCGCACCAACCCGGTCGAATAGCATTGCCTCGCCCCCTCCCGCGTTCGCCACGTGGCAGATCAGCAGGAACAGGCGGCTGCGCCGACTGATCCTGCAAATCAGCCCTGATTTTCCAAAAGGAAGGTCAGATCAACGCAACAAGCCACACGGCAAAAACAGCGGATTGGGTCAGTTTATGACGCCTAGGTCAATTTCGTCTGACGTTCAACAATTTGAAAAGTGGCGGACCGAGGAGGATTCGAACCCCCGACCCCTTGATTCGTAGTCAAGTACTCTATCCAGCTGAGCTATCGGTCCACTGAGGGCGGGGTTTATTGGCCACCGCGTCGAGGTGCAAGGCCAAAACGCAGCATCTCGTAAGTTTTTTGCCCGCCCCGAATAAAAACTTCCATTCGTGCCCCCCTGTGCTCTTGTGCGACCTAGCCAGTTCCGCCTCCGGAGAAACGCGCGCAATGCTCAAGAACTTTACGAGGTCAGCCCCCCGCGGCGCTTACACCTGCCACGTTTGCTCTGACGCGCGATGGTTCCGCGCGCCTAGCCTTCACCCAAAGAGCCGCACTGCGAAATCCGCCATTTTCTGTCTTGCAAGGCGAGAATTCCTCTCGCATCCACAAAGAAGCTCTGATAATCACCAGCTCCGCGACGGGTGTCTCCTGTCGCTGTGCGGGTGTGGCGGAATTGGTAGACGCACCAGATTTAGGTTCCACTCCGCTACCTGTGCAAGGTGGCAAACAATCCTCAAAACACTGTAAAACCTGACGTTTAGGCGTTGGGTTTTTCTTTTGGCCACACCTATGCGTAGTGGCATTAGATATTTCCCCGCCGCAACAAATGTTGCCGGGTGTTGCAGAACACAGGAGATGCTGCACATGACAATCGAGACACGCCGCCCGATCACCGAGCTTGCCGCAACATACGGCGACGAGATGCTGGCCATTGAGCTGGGCATGGAAGAGCGCATGGTGACCATGGGCCGTGACCAGATCCGCAAGCAGATCGAGAAGGCCCGCGAGAAAGGGAACGAGAGCGCCACGCGCTACGGCCAGACCCTAATCGCCCGGTCGGTGGATACCATCGCCGCCGAGATCGACGCGTTCGTGGAGAAGGCATCCTCGGGCAAGCCGGGGCGTCGGCACAGCGCGGTCAAATACCTGTCCCAGACCAAGTCTGACGTCGCCGCCTTCATCGCCATGCGGTGCGTGATCGACAGCCTCACAGGCAAGCGCCAGCTCCTCCAGCGTGTGGCCGTGAACATCGGGGGCCGGATCGAAGACGAGGTCCGCTTCACCGAGTTTAAGAAAAACAACAAGTACCGCTATGACCGGGGCATGGAGAAGGTCAAGCTGGCCACCACCTATGGCCGCAAACGTGCCAGCATGGGCGGCTTCGAGAAACGCTACAGTGAGGACCAGTGGGTCGCATGGCCTGAGCAGGACAAGCTGCACCTCGGGATGCTGCTGATCGACTACGTCCTCGGCACAGGGTACGTCATGGTGGGCGAGGAGATCGCCAGCCGCCGCGACACCGTGAAGGTTCTGCAGCCCACCGCCAAGCTGCTGGAGTGGATCGAGAACGAGAACGCCAAGTCCGAGCTGCTGGCACCGTCGCACATGCCGATGGCTGTTGAGCCGCTGGAGTGGACCGACCCGTTCAACGGCGGCTACCTGACGCAGGACGCACAGGGGCGCAACGCCTTGGTCAAATCGAACAACAACAACTACCTGACCGAGATGGCCGACCGGAAGGATGAGATGCCTGCCGTGTACTCGTCCATCAACGCCCTGCAGTCCACCCGCTGGCGCATCAACGCCTCGATCTATGAGGTCGCCCAGCAGATGTGGGAGGAAGCCACTGAGGCGAGCGCCCTGCCGTCTCGGGAGGATACGCAGTACGTCCCCTGCCCTGAGTGCGGGCAAGCGGTGCCGCTGCCCAAGCTCCTGACCAAGGACAGCAACCAGCACGACTGCTTCGACGACATCGAGGAGGCCCCGCAGACTGCCGAGGACATCGAACAGGGCCGCGCGGTGGAGACCAAGGGGGAGAAGACGGTGCGCGAGTGGCGCAAGCTGGCATTCGAGGCGCACAGCCGCAACGTGAGCCTCCGCAGCAAGCGCATGGTGACAGCCAAGACGCTCAAGGTGGCGTCCATGTTCGTGGATCTCGACGTGATGTATTTCCCGTACCAGCTCGACTTCCGTGGCCGGGTCTATGCGATCCCAAGCTTCAACCCGCAGGGCGCGGACCTGACCAAGGGTCTCATCCACTTCGCTGACGGCATGGCCATCGACGACGGTGTGGCCGCTGGCTGGCTGGCGATCCACGGGGCCAACACCTTTGGCTTCGACAAGGAGGAGCTGGAGGAGCGCATCCAGTGGGTCGAAGACCATGCACAGGAGATCATGGACAGCGCGGCTGCGCCTCTGGACAACATCTGGTGGATGCAAGCGGACAAGCCGTGGCAGTTCCTCGCTTTCTGCATGGAGTGGGCGCAGTTCATTGACGAGGGCTACGGCTTCGTGTCGCACCTCCCTGTCGCTCTGGACGGTAGCTGCTCAGGCATCCAGCACTTCTCCGCAATGCTGCGAGACCCTGTTGGCGGTGCTGCTGTGAACCTGACACCTCAGGATAAGCCTGCGGACATCTATCAGGCAGTGTGTGACCGGGTGGTCGAGCAGCTTGAAAAGGACGCCAAAGGTTTGGGTGCCACCATTCCACAGGTGTCCCCTACTATAGACCACACTATGGATGAAGACCTCCTCGACGACGAGGAGAGGGAAGCTATAGATGATACTATAGACCACACTATAGAGGGCTACGCCAAAGGCTGGCTCTCGTTGTTCCCGAACAGGAAGACGACGAAGCGTCAGGTCATGACGTTGCCCTATGGGTCGACCCAGTATTCGTGCCGCGAGTACACTGAGACATGGCTCAAGGAACGTCTTGAGGAAGGCTATGACAGCCCTTGGCCGAAGGCTCAGATCTTCAAGGCGACCCAGTACATGTCCAAGCTGATCTGGGATGCAATCTCTCAGGTCGTCGTGGCGGCTCGTGCTGCTATGGACTGGCTCCAAGGGTGCGCCAAGGTGGTCGCTAAGGAGGAGCTTCCTGTGTACTGGCAGACGCCCTCGGGTTTCCCTGTCATGCAGGTCTACAAGAACACGTCCTCGCGCCGTGTGAAGACCAAGCTGGGCGACACTGTGGTGAAGCTGTCGCTGCAGAAGGAGGAAGACAAGCTGGACAAGCGCCGCATGGCCAATGCCATCAGCCCCAACTTCGTCCACTCCCTCGACGCGACACACCTCGTCATGTCCACCGACCTCGCCGTGACCTATGGCATCCACCACTTCGCCATGATCCACGACAGCTTCGGGACACATGCAGCCAACACGGACAAGCTCGCGGCCTGCCTTCGTGAGGCCTTCGTCGACCTCTACCACGACAAGGACGTGCTGGAAGACTTCCGCCAGCAGATCCTCGTTCAGGTCGACCCCGCCAAGGCGAAAGACGTGAAGCCTGTACCATCCAAAGGTGACCTCGACGTCACTTCGGTGCGGGAGTCCGACTTTTTTTTCGCCTGATCTATGCAAGGTCGACTTACTGCAATGCATGGTCGGCATCATTAGGTGCCACCATTGCTCAATCAAACTCCGACAACTGGAAAGGAATGAAATGGCCAGCCGTTTCAACCGTGATCTCATGGGCATGGCTCCCGCCACCGAGAGCGCCACAAGCACCATGCGTGTGATCGATGCGGTCCAAGATCTCCCGCCGCACCTGCAACTCATCGCCATCACGGCGACCTTCAAGCTGATGATCGAACGCTTCGGTGTGCCAGCGCAGGACGCCTTCACCATCACCGACAACCTCATGAACGACCAAGCGGGCAAGCGCCCCGAGTTCGCGGCTGTCCGCATGTACATGGAGAATGAGGTATGAAGACTTCACTCAGCTTCCTCAAAACCCTATCGCAGGGCCTGCTTCTCTTCGTCGCCATCTTCAACATCGGAGCCATTGGATTGGTCGCCCTTGGCGCATTCGCCGCTTGGGCCGTTCCGGCGTGGGCTGGCGTCCTTACGGCGCTCCGTGTTGCCACGGCGCTTGGCGTCCTCATGGCCGTTTGCTGGACGTTCTCTGCGGACAAAGACGGAGGGCGCAGCCAGTGGTGGCCCGAATGATGTTCAGCTCACTCCGCCGCCGCCGCCTCAGCAACATGATCAAGGCCGCGAAAGCCGCAGCCGCAAACCATCAACCCATCCCCCTCGACATCTACGCCGCCCTCGACGCGGCAGGTGTGAACATCGAGGAACTCGAAAGGAACGCCCGCAATGGCAAAGCGTGATCAAATCGTAACACCCAAGGGTGTCTTCAAATTCGCACACCTGAACTCCCCGGACCACAAAGGCGCTGAACGCTTCGGCGGCGACCCGATGTACAAGGTCACCCTTGTCCTCGACAAGGAAGACGCTGCCCCGCTGATCAAGAAGCTGGAGCCGCTGCTCGAAGCCGCCCGTGAGGCCGGTGTCGAGAAGATGGACGAAGCCCCGGCGAAGACCAAGGCAAGCTGGAAGAAGCGCAAGATCTCCGAGCCTGAGGTCAACGACTTCTACGACGACGAGCTGGACGAAGACGGTGAACCCACTGGCCGCGTCGAGTTCAAGTTCAAGACCAAGGCCGAGTTCACCGACAACAAGACCGGCAAGACCTCGAAGCGCACGGTCCCGTTCCGTGACGGCAAGGGCCAGATCATCCCGATGAAGAAGCGCCCTCTGGTCTACGGCGGCACCATTGGCAAGATCGCATTCGCGACCAACCCGGTCTTCATCCCCAAGGACGCGGCAGTCTTCCTCGGCCTCTACCTGAACGAGATCCAGATCAGCCAACTGTCCACTGGCGGCTCGACCGAAGATCCCTTCGGCGCAGACGAGGACAGCGACTTCGACGCTGACGATCTGGAGGAGTACGAGGGCAACGTCGACGACGCCGATGACGATGGCGACTTGGACGGTGACGATGGCGATGACCAAGACGACGGTGGCCAAGACCTCGACGACGATGAGATCCCGTTCTGATCTGACCTGAAACAAGCAACAACAGACGCCAAGGGGGGTAGCTACGGCTGCTCCCCTTTTTGCGTTTGGAGAAAGGCATCCCCATGCCCAAGAAGAAACTGACGCCGCGCCAACGCGCAATCGCGGCAGGATACCGCTCGGGGCTGGAGCAAGAGGTGGCGGCTGAGTACGAACAGCTCGGCGTCTCCGTGGAGTACGAGCAAGACCTCATCCGCTACACCGTCCCGGCCCGCAGCGCCCGATACACCCCCGACTTCGTGCAGCCCAATGGCATCATCATCGAGACCAAGGGCCGCTTTGAAACCAAGGACCGGCAGAAGCACCTGCTGATCCAGAAGGAACACCCCGACCTCGACATTCGGTTCGTGTTCAGCAACCCCAAGACCCGCATTGCCAAGAAGTCCCTGACCACCTACGCGGACTGGTGCGAGAAGCACGGCTTCCGCTACGCCCACAAGCGCGTCCCCGAGGATTGGGTCTGGGAGGCAACGAACCCCCGCTCAATCGAGGCACTGCAAAAGGCAGGCCTGAAATGACCCCAGAAATCACATTCCCCTCCGGCATCCCCGAGGGCAAGTACGACCACCTGATCGTCCACGCCATGGCGACCCCTCCGAGCATGACCGACGCCGACGCCCTCTGGGTAGATCGTCTGCACCGCCGAAAGGGATGGACAGGGAACGGCTACAACGCAATCATCACCCGCTCCGCTGAGCTGCAGCACGAGACCACTGGCCACCGGACGCGCCCCTACAAGCGCACAGGTGCCCACGTTGGCGGGTGCGGCCCCGGATGGAACGAGCGCTGCCTTAGCGTCTCCATGGCTGGCGGGGTGAAGGAAGACGGGCGCACCCCCGAGGACAACTTCACCACCGGGCAGCTTGAGGTGCTGGCGCAGTACATCACGGCTGCAATGGCGCACTTCAACATCCCCCGCGAGAACGTCATCGGCCACCGCGACCTGATCAAGCGGACCAACGCAGCGCCCAAGGCCTGCCCATGCTTCTCGGTGCAGACGTGGATGCGCGGCAAGGTCGAAGACGGCACCCGCCGCAACTTCGCGCCCAGCGCCGCCGCCATGGCTGACCGGGACAAGACCCTCCGCGTCCACAAGACCTACACCGTGCAGGACGGCGACACCCTCTGGGGTATCTCCAACGCGACAGGCGTCCCCCTGCACTCCCTCGAGGGGCTGAACAAGCTGACCTCGGACCTCATTATCCCCGGCCAGAAACTGCGCCTCCGGCATTAAGTGCCACCATTCCTCAAGCAGGCACCATCGCCCCCTTCGGTTCATTCCGTTGGGGGCTTTTTCGTTCAAGCGCTGCCCATAGCGCATCCGACAACTGGAAAAGAAGGACAACCCACATGACACATTCTCTCACTCTGGAAGACTGCTGCTCCACTATCTTTGGCTCCATCACAATCGAGAGTGCGGGCGAAACCACCGCTCACATTCCGTCCCTCAAAGGCGGTGTCGTGGTGCGGCGCTCGAAGCACGGCGGCGGGGATCTGGACCTCAACCTGAGCCAGACCAAGCAGATCATCGCGTTCCTCCAGCAGGTCGTCGCCGATCAGGAGAAAGCCTTCGAACCTGAAGAGGCCCCCCAGGCTGAACCGAAGAAGCCAGTCTTCGGGAACCTGAGTGTCCAAGCCCGCACCGTGTGCCAGCACATGCGCCGCGCCGGGTCGATCTCCGCCCGTGAGGCGATGGACGACTATGGCATCACCTCGGCCACTCTGGCCCGCCGCGTCTGCGACATCGAAGAGGAAGGCTACCGCGTGGTCCGCGACCGCAAGGTCCACCCGATCACCGGCAAGCGCTACACCCGGTACGCCTTGGCAGCCTGATTAAGGCCCACCATCGCTCAACCCACCCACAACTGAAAGCTTCCCCATGAAGAAGATCGCCATCGTCGCGGCGCTGTCCAGCCTCGCCCTCCTGCTGCCCATGGCAAGTGCCGACGCGGGCCTTTGGTCTGCGTACAAGAACGGCCAGCTCGCCCCCAAGGAGGCCGACAGCGCGTACCGCGTTGAGACCCTCGGCCTCGACGTCCGCGTCTACGAGTTCACCCCAGAATCCAATGAAGACGTGACCTGTGTCCTGACCTTCACGGACGCCACCAGCACCATGCAGTGCTTCGACAAACCCTCCAACTGAGAAAGTGAAACCAATGCTCAACATCATCCTCGTGGCCCTTGGCCGTCGCAAGTCCGTAAGCAGCATCCTCTCCAGCTTCTCCAAGCAGGCGGCACAGCTCCGCAAGCTGACCGACGAAGCGACCGCAGAAGGCGCGAAGCTCAACGACAAGGCCGCATCCATGCGCCTCGCCGCGAACTCAGTTGCAGCCGAAGCGGATGAGCGCTCGGCGGAAGCAGAACGCGCCGCTGAGATGGCCAACCGGATCGAACGGTTCATCGCCTGATGGCCGAGGACGAGTCCGAGTTCCTTGAACACATCCCCTGCAACACTTGCGGCTCGTCCGACGCCAACAGCCTGTACTCGGACGGCCACCAGTACTGCCACAAATGCGAAGCCTACGTCCCCGGCGATGGGGGCGAAGGCCTGCCCAAGACACGGAAGAGGAAGCCCATGTCCGAAGACTTGATCCCCCGTGGGGAATACAAGGCGATCCCGGTGCGCGGGCTGACTGAGGAAACATGCCGTAAGTTTGACTACAGCCTGTCCAAGCTGAACGGAAAGAGGTGCCACTGCGCCACGTACCATGTCCCTGAAGGCGGGGCCGTGGCCCAGCACATCCGCCTGAAGGGCAAGGAGTTCCCGTGGATCGGGGACCAGAAAGCCGCTGGCCTATTCGGGCAGCAGGCGATGCGCGACGGCCCGTCGAAGCTCATCATCACCGAAGGCGAGATCGACGCCATGTCTGTCTGGCAGGTGATCAACTCCAGCCGCAATCGCTGGGCCGTAGTGTCCGTCAAGCGCGGCGCTGGCGGGGCCAAGAAGGACATCGCTGAACAGCTCGCATGGTGCGAGATGGCCGACGAAGTGGTCCTGATGTTCGACATGGACGAGGACGGCATCGAAGCCTCCAAAGAGTGCGCCCGCCTGTTCCGCCACGGGAAAGCCAAGATCGCATCGCTCCCTCTCAAGGATGCGAATGAGATGCTTCTGGCCGAGCGTGGCCCTGAGATCATCGACGCCATCTTCGGTGCCAAGGAGTACCGGCCAGACAATCTGGTGAAGCTCTCCAGCCTGCGTGAGCGCATCATGACAGACCCCGTTGTGGGGATGCCTTGGTGGCACGAAGGTCTGACGGCAGCCACCTATGGCCGACGCTTCGGTGAGCTGGACGCTCTCGGGGCGGGCACGGGTGTGGGCAAGACCGACTACATCACGCAGCAGATCGACTACGACGTCACCGTGCTGGGTCTCCCAGTGGGCGTGATCATGCTGGAGCAGCAGCCCGAGGAAACCGGGCGACGGCTGGCAGGCAAGAACGTCGGGCGTAAGTTCCACATCCCCTCAGATCCTGAGACCAACGAGTGGACGCATGAAGAGCTGTCCGGTGCCTTGGACAAGCTCGAGGCCGACGACCGTATCTCCCTGTACGACCACTTCGGCAGCGCGGACTACGACAAGATCGAGGACTTCATCCGGTTCCTCTACCACAGCGAAGGCACACGCATCTTCTACCTCGATCACCTGACAGCTCTGGCTGCATCCGAGCAGGACGAGCGTAAAGCTCTGGAGGATATCATGGCCCGCTTGGGCGGTCTCGTGAAGGAGCTGGACATCTGGGTGCTGATCATCAGCCACCTCGCGACCCCTGAGGGAAAGCCCCACGAGGAAGGCGGGCGTGTCATGATCCGCCACTTCAAAGGCAGCAGAGCCATTGGCTACTGGTGTCACCACATGTTCGGTCTGGAGAGAAACCAGCAGGCCGAAGACGAGATCGAGCGCACGACCACAACACTGCGCTGCCTCAAGGACCGGGTCACCGGGCAGTCCACAGGGAAGACATTCCCGATGGGCTACGAACACAGCACCGGACGCCTCATCGAGAAAGACTGGTCCGACCTCGACGACAACCCCTTCGGCGGGGATGACGACGACCCTTTTTAACCACAGCTATGCAAGGTGGCAATCAATATGCCTGACATCGAAGTCTACGACAGCAAGAACAGCAACCGTCTCTTGGGCACCCTCAAGGTGACCGAGGTAATCCGAGGGGACGTCTACAGCGTGGCCTTAATGGATAGCCCGAGATCCGCTCCGCTGCCCGCGCCGTTTGACATGCCAGTCCGCAATTCGGTGACCAAGATCGACTTCCGTATCGAATGGAAGCGCCAAGTCGTCGAGCAAGGGCAGTTCGCTCGGACCATCCGAGAGGAAGCGTACATGACCACGGATGCGAAGCTCGAGGATCTGATGAAGCTCGACCGCTACTGCCTGCCCGGTGAGGGGTCTCGTGAGGCGTTCTATCGCCGCGACCACAGCGACTTCTACTGATCCCCCACGCCCCCAACACTCTCACCACAGGAGGCTCCAATGTTTGAATTGGTAGCTGACATCGAGAGTGACGGCCTTCTGGAACAAATGACCACCATCCACTCCCTGTGTCTCATTGACGTAGAGACCGGGGAGCAGTGGTCCTGTACGGATCACCCGTTCACCCACCCAGAGGGCTTCACTGTCCTGTCAATCGACGAAGGTCTCAAGCTCCTCATGAGTGCGGACACGGTGACCTTCCACAACGGGATCAAGTTCGACATCCCGGCCATCCAGAAGATCAAGCCGTGGTTCCACCTACGCCGCGACCAGATCATCGACACCCTGATCCTCTCGCGCCTCATTTGGCCTGAGATCAAGGAACAGGACTTCGCGCTCCGCAAGGCCCTCAAGAAGAAAGCCTTCAAACAGGTTCCAGCGGACGAGGAAGACCCCGCCAAGTGGGTGCATGAACACCTCAAGACCCAGTTCCCCGGCCAGCTCATTGGCTCGCACGGCCTCGAAGCGTGGGGCTACCGCCTCGGCGAGTGGAAGGGGGACTACTCCAAGGAGATGAAGGCGAAAGGCCTCGACCCTTGGGCGCACTGGAACATCGACATGCAGCTCTACTGCGACCAAGACGTCGTGGCGGGGCGCAAGCTCCTGCAGAAGTGCCGGTCCAAGAACCTTCGGTATGCCGAGAAGGCTATCGAGATCGAGCGAGACTTCGCGATCATCCTCGCGGAGATGGAGCGCAACGGGTTCCCATTCCATCAGGTCAAAGCCGCAGACCTGCAGCGCCGCCTCATGCGCCGTCACATGGAGCTGACTGCGCAGCTCGCCGATGCCTTCCCGCCCAAGGAGGACGTCACAGAGTTCATCCCCAAGGTGAACAACAGCAAGCTGGGGTACGTCAAAGGCCAGCCTGTCCTGAAGCGCAAGGAGGTCGTGTTCAACCCAAGCTCCCGGCAGCACATCGCAAGGTGGCTCAAGGAGAAGTACGGGTGGAAGCCCAAGGCGTACACGGAGACAGGCCAACCTGTAATCGATGAGAAGGTCTTAAAGGCGCTCAAGTACCCTGAGGCCAAGATGCTGGCGGAATACTTCCTGCTGGATAAGCGGCTCGGGATGCTCGAAGGCAAGGGCGGCAAGGGTCTCATCCCCTATGGGAAGACCGGCACCATCCACGGCCAAGTCATGACCAATGGCGCGGTGACGCGACGATGCACCCACAGCAAGCCAAACATGGCACAGCTCCCCGCGATCAACGTCCCCTTCGGCAAGGACTTCCGCGAGCTGATGTACGCACCGGACGGCTGGAGCCTTCTGGGGTGGGACGCGAGCGGCCTAGAGCTGCGGTGCTTTGCCCACTACATGAACTACTTCGACGGCGGGGCCTACACGAACATCGTCCTCGACGGAGACATCCACTGGACCCACGCTCAGGCGCTGTCTGGCGGCAAGCTCGACGGGCAGGAGTACGACGAACACAACGAGGAACATGCGTACTGGCGCAACAAGATCGCCAAGCGCTTCATCTACGCCTTCCTCTACGGGGCCGGGGCCGAGACCATCGGTGAGATCGTAAACCCCACAGGCAGCTCCGCAGCGAAACGCAAGGCTGGGCAGCAGCTCATCAACACGTTCCTCAAGCGCACCCCTGCACTCAAGCGGCTCAAAGAAACCATCGCCGCGCAAATCAAGAAACAAGACGGCAAGATCATCAGCATCGACGGCGGCGCAATGCACGTCCGCTCCGCACACGCAGCCCTCAACACCCTGCTGCAGTCCGCTGGTGCCATCGCAGTCAAGGTCGCGACGATCCTCTTTTACGACAAGCTGATCGAGCAAGGACTGGTCTCTGGCCGGGACTTCAGGATCGTCGCGCACGTCCACGATGAGGTTCAGACCCTCGTCAGGAAAGGACTAGAAGACGTTGTCGGAAGAACAGCACAAGAAGCTATGCGTGAAGCCGGTGAAGCTCTGGGGTTCCGGTGTCCTCTCGCCGCTGACTACAAGCACGGGGGGAACTGGGCCGAGACCCACTGACCACGCTGGCTCAGTACCATCACACTATCTCGGGGCGGCAGGGGAACACCTTGTCGCCTCCTTCTTTCTCTCCCAAGGCTGGCCTGTGTTCTTCCCCGTGGCACAGGCGGGCTGGGTGGATCTCATGGTCCAAACCTCCCACGGGGCCAAGCGCGTCCAAGTCAAAGCGAGCGAGACTGGGACCGACACTGTGCGCGTCCGCAGGTTAGGTGCCACCAATGCACTCAATCCGGCTGACCGCTATGACATCCTCGCGGTCGTTCACACGCACCGCCTCTGGCTGATCCCTGCATCGGCCCTCGGCAGCCGGGACGACATCACTCTCAAGCCACAAGAAAACTCCTGCCAGTTTGCGCAGTTCAGGGAGCGGTGAGCCTCCCTCCCCTTACACAACACATGGAGAAACCCGATGAAGATCATTGGACACATCCCTCTCGACAGCAGCGGCTGCGCAATCCTCGGCGGCACCCGGCGTTTCAAGGTCTACAAGACACCGGCACTGGCGCTGGCCGCGCAAGGCAACGCTGTCGACACGACCCCGGTAACGATCAACGCACCTGAGGAGGGCGAGGAGGCCAGCGATGGCCAATAGGACACTCCTGATCGACGCCGACGTCCTTGCCTATCAGGCCGCATCAGCGCTCGAGACCGCCATTGAGTGGGAGCCGGGCTTCTGGACGTGGCACGTTGAGTTCGACGCTGTATGGCAGCGCGTGGACACCATGGTCGAGGACATCAAGGAAAAGTTGGACGCCGACAAGGTGGTCCTTTGCTTGACTGACCCCAAGGCCAACTTCCGGCTGGACGTGCTGCCGACCTACAAGACCCACCGGAAGACGACGAAGAAGCCTCTGATCCTGTTCCACCTCAAGGAGTGGCTGATCGAGAACCGCGATGCTGTCATGCGCCCCGGCCTCGAAGGGGACGACGTCATGGGCATCCTCGCGACCCGAGGCTCCGGGGAGAAGATCATCGTGTCCATCGACAAGGACATGAAGACGATCCCCTGCAACTACGTCCGCACCAAGGCCGTGGTTGACGCAGACGGGGCCGAGCTGGTCGGGGCATTCGACATCCTCAAGATCTCCGAAGAGGAGGCCGATGAGTTCCACATGCTGCAGACCCTCATGGGGGATGTGACAGATGGCTACGGCGGGTGTCCCGGCATAGGTGCCACCATTGCCGAGAAGATCGTCAAAGATCGTCTCAAGAAAGTCCCGTACCAGCACGAGCTGAAACGCGGGCCGCGCAAAGGCGAGACTGAGACCCGCTACAAGGAAGTCGAATGCGACGACCTCTGGGAAGCTGTGGTCTCCCACTATGCGGCTGCGGGACTAGGCGAAGAAGAAGCCCTCAGGCAGGCCCGAGTGGCCCGCATCCTCCGCTCATCCGACTATGATTTCAAGAACAAGGAAGTGATCCTATGGACACCAGCAACCTGAAAACCATCGCCTTTGAGGATCTCCTTGTGGGCGACATCATCACATGGGGTGCCAAGAAGACTGCCCACCCTGTCACGCGGCTCCTGAAACACGACGTCGAAGTGGGCGCTGGCACCGACATCAAAACGGGCAAGCCGCGCGGGGTCGCAGACACGTTGGACCCGAGCATGGACACCTTCTACCTGATCGAGCGGGCGGGGATGGTTCCGATGACCGTGCGGCAACTGCGTGACGCGGGGGGCCTGACCCTCGGGAATACCTATCTGTGTGTTGATGACAACGACGGCAAATCTGTGATCTTCACCAAAGGCGAACGGTACGACACCACCTGCAGTGGTCTGATGACAGACAATGGTGGATCGGTCGATTTCGCCAGCACGTCCCGCTTCGTCCTCGCCAATGACGACCAGACGGGCACCGAAGTGCCGGAGCCTGCTGAGGTGGAAGAGGAAGAAGAGGACATCGTCGCCAACCCGGCACACTATGCCCGCTTTGAGATCCAGCCTCTGGAGTTTGCCATGCGCAACCGGCTGGAAGGCCACGTCTGGAACATCGTCAAGTACACCTGCCGCGCTGGCCACAAGCTTTACCCCGGCATGACCTCGGAAGAGAGCGAGATCAAGGATCTGCAGAAGGGCATCGACATCGCCCAGAAGCGCATCCGCATGATCAAGGGCGAACCTCTGTTCGTCTGAGGCGGTCACCCTCCAACAACAACAACAAGTGAACAAAGGCCCTCTGCGCAACTGCAGGGGGCTTTTTGTCTGAGGAAACATCTCATGAACTACGGACCCGAGCTGCTAATCTCTGAGGAGATCGGCGCTTCGAAACATCGACTCCCCGGCGAGAGCTTTGAGGACGCCATGCGCCGCATTGCACATGCTCTGGCCGACGACCCCGACCACGAAGCGGGCCTTCTGGACATCCTCCTGAACCGGCGCTTCATCCCGGCAGGCCGCATCCAGTCCGCCGCCGGTAACTTCCGCAGCACCACAGCCTTCAACTGCTTTGTCTCGGGCACTATCCCGGACAGCATGGTTGGCATCATGAAGAGGAACACCGAAGCCGCCCTTACCATGCAGAAGGGTGGCGGCATCGGGTACAACTTCGGCACGATCCGGCCACAAGGCGCGGATGTGACTACCATGCAGACACATGCGTCTGGCCCGCTGTCCTTCATGGAGGTCTACAATTCCACATGCAAGACCGTGGCCAGTGCGGGCGACCGCCGTGGTGCGCAGATGGCAGTCATGCCTGTGTGGCACCCTGACATCCGCAAGTTCATCCACGCCAAGGCGAACAACGATGTGCTGACCCAGTTCAACATGAGCGTCGGTATCACGGACGCCTTCATGTACGCCGTGCTGGATGACGAGGACTTCAACTTGGAGTTCGATGGTGAGGTCTACGCGACCGTCAAAGCCCGCGACCTGTGGGACGAGATCATGGCGATGACATGGGACTGGGCAGAACCCGGCGTCCTCTTCATCGACCGCATCAACCAGATGAACAACCTCTACTATTGCGAGACCATCGCGGCCACGAACCCCTGCGGCGAACAGCCCCTGCCCCCCTTTGGTGCCTGCCTCCTCGGTAGCTTCAATTGGGCAGCGTATGTGTTCACCAAGGAAGGCGGGGGCTACGGCTTTGATCTGCCCCAGCTCCTGAGGGACATCCACGCAGTCGTCCGCGCGATGGACAATGTGATCGACCGCACTATCTACCCGCTGCCTGAACAAGAGGCAGAGGCCAAGGCCAAGCGCCGCATGGGCCTCGGGGCGATGGGCGTGGCGAACGCGCTGGAAGCCATCGGTCACCCGTATGGGACCGCCGAAGCCATCGAGTTCTGCGACATGGTAATGCAGCGCTTCGCCAATGAGTGCTACAGGGCCTCAGCTCTACTCGCTGGAGAGAAGGGTGCGTTTCCCCTGTATGACGAGAGCTACCTCCATGGCGAGTACATCGGCAGGTTGGATAGCGACGTGTTCAACCTGATCGCCCGCCACGGCATCCGCAACTCGCATCTGACATCCATTGCGCCGACCGGGTCTATCTCCCTCGCGGCAGACAATGTCAGCTCCGGCATCGAGCCGCCGTTCATGCACTCCCACGACCGCATCGTCCGCACCACCCATGGCCAGCAGAAGGTCGAGACCGTGACGGACTATGGCTATCGGGTGTTCGGCGTAAAGGGGCGCACAGCCAACGAGCTGACCCCACTCGAACACGTCGGTATGCTCAATGTCTTCCAGAAATGGGTCGACAGCGCCTGCTCCAAGACGTGCAACATCGGCGACGACGTGACCTATGACGAGTTCAAGGAAGTCTACATCGAGGCGTGGCGCGGCGGGGCCAAAGGCTGCACGACATTCCGCATGGCAGGCAAACGCTTCGGCATCCTGAGCGCATCCGAAGAAGACCAGCCCAAGCCCACACTCTGGCAGCGCATCAAAGCCAAGTGGGCCAGTTTGGTTGAGCGTCCCGAGCCGCCTGAAGAGACGCCTGAGTTCGCAGATGGCGCATCATGCACCTTCGACCCCGCGACCGGGAAGAAGACCTGCGAGTGACAGAGGAAGGCCTCAGGGCCTCCTCTTCCCCCCTTTAAGTGACACCATTCCAAAGGAGGAGAGCAATGGACATCCGTTGCCCCCCGCTCGACGACAGCCTCTTGGATTACCTTGAGGCCGCATTCCCCGACCGCGCTGAGAACCCAGACGACATCAACCCGCACCGAGCATTCGGAAGGCAGGAGGTGGTCCGGCACTTACGCGCGGTCGCTCATGACCAGCAGGAGTACCCAGATGTGCGGACCTGACATCCCCGAACCATCCCCCAAGCCCGTTCCAAAAGCGCCGCCGCCCGCCGCCAAGACAGCAGAGAGCATCAAGTCTGAGGGCACCAAGTCGCGGACACAGAGCGCCTCCAACGGAACCAACGCTCCTTCGGGCATCGACCGACTGCGAGTGGACCTGAACGTCCCTGACGAAAGTGGCAGCGGCGGCTTCGGCAGCCTCCTTGCGCGGATGTTCTAAGAGACGAAAGACAACCATATGACCGACACCAAAGATAATACGGGGTCGGCTGCAGCTCGCTATGCCCAGCTCGTGTCTGATCGCGACCACTTCGTGCGCCGTGGGGACAAAGCAGCGAGGCTGACGTTGCCCACGCTATTCATGCGGGACAAGAACCCCACAGACAACGCCGACATCAAAGACCCAACCCAGAGCCTCGGCGCTCGCGGGACCAACACACTGGCGTCCAAGATGACACTATCGCTGCTCCCGATGAACACCCCGTTCTTCAAGCTCAACGTGAACACCCTCAAGCTGAAACAAGAGGGAAAGGGCGATGAGGAGACTGAGGTCAAAAAAGGACTCGCCGTGATCGAACGCGGCGTGGTCCGTAAGATCGAGAACACAGGCGACGTGACTGCGGTCTACGAAGCCTTGAAACACTTGATCGTCGTAGGCAACGTGCTGATGTTCGTGTCTGACACTGGCGCTCGGATCTACGACCTGAACAAATACGTCGTCGTCCGTGATCCCCAGGGCAACATTCTCGAATGCGTCATCTGTGAGCAGATGGCACCTGCGACGATGTCCAAGGAAGCACGGGCACTCATCGCCTCCTCAGGCACAGGCGGCGGCCCGTCCGCAGAGAAGACCGTGCCTGTCTACACCCACATAACAGTGGCTGACGGACGTGTTAAATGGCACCAAGAGGTCGAAGGGCAGACAGTGCCCGGAACTTCCAGCGACGTGCCAGAGTCCGCGAACCCTTGGCTTGCCCTGCGCTTCATGCGTGTCGACGGCGAGAACTATGGGCGTGGATATGTCGAGATGTACATGGGCGACCTTGAGAGCCTCGAGGTTCTGACCAAGGCAGTTCGTGACGCTGCGGTGGCCTCGTCCAAGGTCATCTGGCTTGTGCGCCCTAACGGCAGCACCAACCCCCGAGTGATCGCGACTGCCGACAATAACGCGGTGAAGTCCGGCGATGCCAACGACGTGACCGCGCTGCGCCTCGACAAGAGTGCCGACCTGCGTGTCGCCGAGAACATGATCAAGTCGCTGGAAAGCCGCTTGGCCTTTGCCTTCATGATTAACTCCGAAGTCCTGCGGGACGCGGAACGTGTGACGGCAGAGGAAGTGCGCTTTGTCGCTCAGGAGCTGGATGACAGCTTGGGCGGCATCTACTCGATCCTGTCGAAGGACTTCCAGCTTCCTTACGTCAAGCGCCGGATGCACCTCATGCGGAAGGCGGCGGAGATCCCGAAGCTCCCTAGCATCGTCGAGCCTGTGATCGTCACCGGCTTTGCTGCGCTGGGACGCGGGCACGACCGTGACAAGCTGATGCGGTACGCCGAGACAATGGCCAACGTGGTCGGCAAGGAGCGCCTCGGGGACTACATCGACCTCGACGAGCTGGCTGACCGGCTGGCCGTGTCTGATGGCATCGAGACGGAGAACCTGTTGGTCGATCCTGAGGTCCGCGAAGCGAAGCGGAAGGAAGATCAGCAGGCAGCGATGGTCCAGCAGTTCGGCCCCGAAGTCCTCAAACAGGTCGGCGGCGTCGTGCAGAAGCAGGCTGGCCAGCAACCCCAACCAACCCCAGAAGGAGCCGTTTAATGGCTGAAGACACCCCCAAGGCGGAAGACAAAGCCGCCCCCAAGGCGGCACCGAAGACCGCCCAAAAGGCGGCCGCCAAAGCCGCCCCCAAGGCGAAACCCAGCAACCCCGGCGAACTGTCGACGGCTGTCCGTGAAAAGGAAGTCGTCATGCAAGCCAACGGAATCAAGCGCGAGGACTACTGATCATGGCCAATGAAGACACCCAAGGCAACGCGCAGGACTTGAGCGGCGTCACCATCACCCAAGGCGGCGAGGCCGAGACCTATGTGGCCGACACCTCCGCAGCGGGCGGTGAGGGTGAGCTTCTGGCAGGCAAGTTCAAGGGCCAAGAGGCGCTCGAAGCGGCGTACAAGGAACTTGAGAAGAAGCTGGGGCAGCAGTCCCAGCAGCCGCCTGCTGATGAAGACACCAATGCAACTGATGCCGCCGCCGACGCCGACAGCAACGCGACGGAAGAGAAAGCCGCAGGTGGCGAGGGAGACACCGAAGAGAACCCCTATGGCCCCGTGGTCACTGAGGCGCTCAAGAAGGCCGACCTGAACTTGGACGACATCAAGAAAGAGTTCACGGACAACAACGGCACCCTGACCGATGACAGCTTCGACGCTTTCGAGAAAGCAGGGTTCCCCCGCGCCATGGTCGAGAGCTACTTCCGTGGCATCCAAGCATCCCAAGGCAACGCTGACTCCGCCGCCGAGGCTCAGGTCACCCAGATCAAGGAAGCTGCAGGCGGTGATGCCCAGTTCGCGGAGATCCAGAAGCACATTGCCAACAGCTTCACCGTGGCAGAGGCGCAGGCCTACAACGAGGCAGTCTCCAGCGGCGATTTCGGAAAAGCCAAGGCCGCTGTGGAAGCGGCGCGTGACAGCTATCTGAAAGAGATCGGCGTCGAGGGTGAGATGAACTCTGGGGGCAGCACTCCGAAGGCAGGCCAAGGGTATTCCACCGAGGCTGAGATGCTCGAAGACATGGCCAAGCCTGAGTACAAGACGTCTCAGGTGTTCCGCGACAAGGTCGCCGCCAAGATCGCATCCTCCGAAATCTTTGCGACCCGGTGATCCCATGGTTGATGGCGTGTCAAAAATCTTGGGGGGCATCGTCCCCCTTATCGACGAACTGTTCACCACCGAGGAAGAGCGCAGCGCGGCGAAGCTAAAGCTGCTGGAGCTGGCTCACCGAGGCAAGGTCGGCCAGATGGAGGTGAACGCCAAGGAGGCCCAGCACAAGAGCGTGTTCGTTTCCGGCTGGCGACCTGCTGTAGGGTGGACGTGCGTGTTCGCGCTTGTCCTCAGCTTCATCGTCCTGCCCCTCGTCCACAGCTTCGTCGTCTACTACTCGGCCTTCACCGGGGAGCATGTGGATCTCGGCGGACTGCCTGAGCTGGACTGGACGACCCTCGGCCCGATCCTCCTCGGGATGCTGGGACTGGGCAGTATGCGTTCCTACGAAAAAGCGAAAGGGGTCGCCCGCGAGTAGCGTGGGCCACCTCGGGCAATTAAGTGCCACCATTGCACTAAGCAACGTGCATCCGGCTAGTGAGGTCGGAATACAAAACAACCACAACCGACCCCCGACGAGGATCAATGGACTAGAACTCCGTTGGTCCTCCTAGGGATCACCTCATGAACGTATGATTTCAGCAGCCACCATCGTCTCCTTAGACGAGCTGGCAACCTTCAGAAATACACAAGCAAACTTGGCCCTCTGCGGAGGACACCCCTGTGGCAGCGAGTGTGGATCAAAGGACGCAATCCCTGAAAATCAACACACATGAGGCACCACAATGGCTGACGCTATTATCTCCCAACTGGGTGTGGTCAATGCTGCCACGCCCGCCGACCAGACCGAAGCAAACGCACTGTTCATGAAGCAGTTCACAGGCGAAGTCCTGACTGCATTCAACGAAATGAACGTGTTCATGCCGATGCACCAAGTGCGCACCATCTCGCAGGGCAAGTCGGCGTCCTTCAACCACACTGGTAAAGCCAACGCGCGTTACCACACCGCAGGTACTCCGATCCTCGGTGACAACAAGGTGAAGCACAACGAGACCATCATCAAGATCGATGACAAGCTGATCTCCGACGTCTTCATCGACGACCTTGAAGAAGCGAAGAACCACTACGATGTCCGCTCGGAATACTCCAAGCAGCTCGGCGCGGCTCTGTCCCGTGAGTTCGACCAGAAGGTTGCTCGCGTGATTGCTCTGGCAGCTCGCTCCTCCAACAAGATCGACGACCTCCCCGGCGGCTCGCGGCTGACCCATGCCGACGCCAAGACGGACGGCACTGTCCTGTCCAACCTGCTGTTCACCGCTGCTCAGACCTTCGACGAGAAGGACGTCTGGGAAGGTGAGCGCTATGCGACCTTCAAGCCTGCTCAGTACTACCTGCTGGTGCAGAACAAGGACAACCTGAACCGCGACTGGGGCGGCAACGGCAGCTACGCCTCGGCAACTCTGCCGCAGGTCGCCGGCATCGAAATCCACAAGTCCAACAACATCCCGTCCGGCGTTGTCACTTCCGCTTCCGGCGAGCGCAACGACTACTCGGGTGACTTCTCCACCACCGCAGGTCTGGTCTTCCAGAAGGCTGCTGCGGGCACCGTGAAGCTGATGGACCTCGCGATGCAGAAATCCGGCTCCGACTTCGAGATCATGTACCAAGGTACTCTCATGGTCGGCAAGTACGCGATGGGCCACGGCGTTCTGCGCCCTGAGTGCTCCATCGAGCTGGCAACCGGCCCTGTCGCCTGACGGCTGGAAATAAACTCCCAAGGGGACTGATGCTTAACCGCGTTGGTCCCCTTTTTTTTCGCAAATGAGAGGCCCTATGGCAGTTCAAAATCCCACACCAACGACTGAGCTTGAAGCTGTGAACCAGATGCTCCGGGGAATCGGAGAGTCGCCCGTGTCTTCCCTGATCGATGACTACGGCTTGGACGTCCCGGACGCCACTGGAACACTCTCGGAGATCAGCAACGCTGTCCAGCTTGAGGGTTGGATATTCAACACCGAGTATGACTACCCCCTACCTGTCAATGTCGACGGGGAAATCCATGTCCCCTCCAACGCGCTGAACGTGGACTTCGATTGGCGCACCTGCGGAGGCAGCGAGCCTGTGGTTCGGGGCCGTCGTGTGTACGACCGTAAGGGGCACACCTACAAATTGGACCGGGGCTTGAAGGCAAAGATCATCTTCGGCCTGCCCTTTGAGGAGCTGCCCGAGGCCGCCCGCTACTACATCACCTACCGCGCATGTCGAAAGTTTCAGGACACCCAAGCGGGTTCCAACGACCTGCACAGGTTCTCAGAAGCCGACGAACTGAGGGCGCGGTGGACTTTCATTGAACAACACTCCGACGACCAAGACCTGAACATGCTCAGGGACACACCGGAGTTCAGCCACCTTCGGTAAAGGAACCCTCCCAATGCCCCTCATTTCAGAACAACTTCCCAACCTGATGAACGGCGTCAGCCAGCAGGCCGTGACGATGCGCATGTCCTCGCAAGGGGAAGCACAGGAGAACGCCCTGTCCTCACTCCTTGAAGGTAACGTCAAGCGGCCACCGACGCGGCACCTCGCAAAGATCAGGGACGGCTCGGCTGCGGGTGCGCACATCCACACGATCAACAGGGACGCAGACGAAGAGTACATCGTGATCGCTGAGGATAGGTCGGTTAAGGTCTATGACCTCGAGGGGGACGAGAAGACTGTGGCGTACCCAGACGGGACGGACTACATCGCATCGGACACACCCTTCACAGACTTCCGTGCGATCACTGTGGCAGACTTCACGTTCTTCGTGAACAGGAATGTCGAAGTGGCGACCCTCCCCGATAAGTCCCCTGAGAACGATAACGGGACTTTGATTTTCATCAAATCCTCCGACTACGACGTGACCTATAAGATCACTGTGGACGGTGAAGTTGTGGCGACGGCCACGACCCCCGACACGGGAGTAGCCAACGCTGACCTGAGCATCGACAGTGTTGTGGCCGCGCTCGCTCGCCAGCTCCGCTCCGGTGTGCCGGACGACCCAAACGCCACGCCAACTTTTCCCCCGCCCTCGGATGGGGGGTCTGCGTATGACCCCGATGACTACGAAGTCGTCGAGGCACCGCCTGTGCTGTACCTGAAGCGAAAAGACGGCGGGCCGTACCGCATCGACGTTACGGACGATCAAGGCAACAGCCACACCGACGCAATCCGCGACAAGGTCCAGAGGTTCACTGACCTCCCTGTGGTCGCCCGCCGCGACTATGTGGTGGCTGTGACAGGCGACGACGAGTCGGCCTTCGACGAGTACTACCTCAAGTTTGTGCCAGACAACGACTCTGACACCTACGGTGACGGTGTGTGGGAAGAGACAGTGGCACCGGCTGTGGAGTATAAGATCGACCCCAGCACCATGCCTCACGTCCTTGTGCGTATGCCTGACGGCAGCTTTGAGCTGCGCGAGGCAGAGTGGTCTGATCGAGTGGCCGGTGACGCCGCGAGCGCCCCGTTCCCCTCCTTCGTGGGTGGGGTAATCAACGACGTCTACTTCGACCGACGCCGCCTGTGCTTCCTCTCCGGGGATAACGTGATCATGTCCGAGGCAGGCGAGTTCTTCAACTTCATGCCCACAACTGTCCTGCAAGTGCTGGACGACGGGCGTATCGACGTGTCCACCACAGGAACTCAGGTGGCCAATCTGCAATACGCAGTTGCGTTCAACCAGAAAATCCTCCTGTTCTCAGATCAGGTGCAGTACGTCATCGACGCTGAGTTCCTGCTGGCCTCCAAACCACCGGGCGTCAAGCAGTTGAGCAACTATTCCAGCAGCGGCTTCGCTTCCCCTGTTGCTTCAGGTCGTACCCTGTTCTTCGCGGTCAACCGTGGGGACTGGGCCGGTGTCCTTGAATACTATGTCCTCGGGGACTCCGATGAGACGGACGCGGCGGACATTACCGAGCATGTTCCCAAGTACATTCCCGCGACAACTGTGCGAATGGCATCGTCCCCAACAGCCGACGTTGTCACGCTCCTATCCGACGACGACAGGAGCAAGCTCTACGTCTACAAGCACCACTGGCAAGGCACAAAGAAGCTCCAGTCGAGCTGGTCTCGGTGGTCATTCCCTCCTGACGCCTCGATACAAAACGTGGACTTCATCAAGGATGAGTGCCTGCTCCTAATTGACTACCCAGATGGGGTGTACCTCGAAACGCTCAACGTCGCATCGGGGGGCGCAGATGAGGGCGAGGACTTCGTGTACAGGCTCGACCGGCGCATCAGCGAGGCCGACCTGACGGACGTGAGCTACGACATCCGCACCAACCGGACCACCATGACCCTGCCGTATGTTCCCGGCGCGTCCGAGGTGACAGTGGTGACCCGAGATGCCGGGGGGACCAGTGACCGACCTGCTGGGCAGAGTGTCAACGTGACAGGAGGCGAGGTCGTGGGCGGTCAGTACGTCATCACGGTCTTGGGGGACTACACGAACACCAAGGTCTTCCTCGGCATCCTGTACAGCCACGAGTACTCCTTCTCCCAAGCAGTCATCAAGACAAGCTCAGGGAACGGAGGCGTGGCCTCCGCTCTCGCAGGTCGGCTGCAGGTGCTGCGCTGGTACGTCCATGTGAAGGATACGGGCTACTTCCGTGCCGTGGTGACATCTCGAGGACGCGCACCTCGGACCAAGCACTTCTCAGGCTTCACCCTAGGATACCCAAGCGCAGTCATTGGCAAGCTCCCTTTGCGGTCGGATGTCGTCTCATTCGGCGTCAAGTCACGCGCCGACGCGGTGGAGGTGCGCCTAGTGAACGACACGTTCCTCCCCAGCGCATTCACGGCAGCAGAGTGGGAGGGGCGCTACACCCGCAACAAATCGAGGGCATAATGTTTAGACCCACCATTCCAGAGGACATCATGAAGTTCGCCCCCACCGTGCGTGAGGCGGACAAAAGGGAGGTCCAGAGTATCTCTGGCCTCTCCGTCCTAGAAGCCCTGAGCGTCGGGCTTTTCCACTCCAGCGACTGCATGACAGGCATCGGTAAATCCGGGGGCATTGTGACGATTGCCGGGGTGGTCCGCCACGGGGATCGAGGCGCGGTATGGATGATCAGTTCCCCTGAGATCTCCAAGAACAAGCGCGAGCTTCTCACCGAGGGGCACAAGTGGCTGGGTGCCATGCAGAGGAAGTACGGCGATCTGACAAACGTAGTCGACGCCCGCAATACTCTACACCAGCGCCTCATCCGCCACCTCGGCTTCGAGCTGGGGGACCAAATCGAAAACTATGGCGTGGAACAAATACCCGTCATCCCATTCAAAAGGAAGCAGAACCATGTGTGAGCCTGTCACCGCTGCTCTTGCGGCGATGTCAACAAAGACGTTGATGGCCGCTTCGTTGGGGGTCTCAGCACTCACAGCAGGCGCAGGATACGTCGCGCAGAGCAAGCAGGCAGAGGCCTCTGAGGTGTACGCTGAGAACGCACAGAACTCCGCTATCGAGTCGATGCTTGCGCAGGGCCGGGATCTGAATTCGCGTGAGGATCAGGAGCGCAAGGCGACTGCGCTGCGCCGATTGGACGCCCAGAAGAAATCCAAGGCAGCCGCTGCAACCGCCAACGCCACAAGCGAAAGCGCTGGCCTGTCTGTTGACGCCCTCATGGACGACTACGAGCGGCAGTACCTCAACTACTCCGACAGCCAGATGCAGCAGCTAGGGTTCCAGATCGACCAGATCGACCGGACCCGTGAAGGGCTGCAGGCGCAAGCGGAGGGCCGCGTCAACCAAGCGCAGTCCCAGATCAAAGCCAAGCCCAGCCTCGCGATGACACTGGGGAACTTCGCCGCCACCGGCCTGAACACCTATCAGGACTTCGCAGTGCGCGACCCCTTCACTGGGGAATTCACAATATAATCAAAGGAGCCACCCATGGCACAACGTATCTTCCCGGCAGCTTCACTGTCTGCCGTGGCCTCCCCAGTGGACCGCTACGTCACCCCTGCGATGGAGAACACTGACGGGTGGAGCCAACTCGCAGAGAGCCTATCGCGCATCAACCCGAAGCTGCAGGGCGCGATCAAGACACAGCACCAGCACAACGTGGCGACCGAGGAGGCAGAAGGCGTCAACGCAGCCGACAGCATCGACCCCGCGATCAGCCTGAACAAGAACCGTGAGGGCTGGAAAGGCATCATCTCGCAGGTCCGCAAGCGCGACCAGCAGATGGGCACCAACAACGCAGAAGCCCTCGTGGGTGCCTCCCCGCACTTCCAGAGGGGGCTAGTGAAAGCCAAGGCGAAACGCTTGGGCCTCGGCCTGAATAACCACCTGTCCATGCAGTGGGAGCGGGACGTCGGCGGCATCAAGTCCATCGATGATCCTGAGGCTGTGCGGCGGTGGACGCAGGAGCAGACACAGGCCTATGCCGAGAGCGGCGGGGTGGACAGGATCGACCCCATCATTGCGGCAGAGGTGTTCGCGCCCCGCGCCGCACAGTCCCAAGAGGCCATCCTAGGCAAGCACATGACCTACCGGGCGAAAGCCCGTGTGGCTGCGTTCACTGACGAGTTCTCGGCCAACATTGGTCTCCTCGCCGCAGGTGCTGGGGACGGCGCGTCCTCTGCTGAGGAGTGGATCGCCAAGATGACAATGAGCGAAAGCTCTGGCGACTCCTCCGTGATCAACCCCGAGGGCTACGGCGGCTGGCTGCAGTTCGGTCAGGACCGCCTCGATGACTATAATTCCGCCCACGGCACTGACATCACGGTCGCCGAATTCGCCCAGGACGAGGCTCTCCAGCGCAAAGTCAACGTGTGGCATGTGCAGGACATCGACAAACTGATCTCGGAGAATGGTTACCTCTCCCAAGGTTACTCCCTCGACGGCCTTCGAGCTGTTGCGCACTTGGGCGGCAAGACCGGCATGATGGAGTTCGCCGAGACGGGCGGGGCCAATGGCAACACCGCTGACAGCAATGGAACGTCCCTAAGCGCCTACTACAGGAAGTTCGCGGGAAGCGCGGCGGCGGACATGCAGCTCCAAGCCGACGAGGCAATCGCCAACGGCGTGTCCCCGAAAACTGTCAATGAGACACTTGTGGACAGCCTCGTCGCCCAAGCCAAGGCCACTGGCAACAAAGCGATCCTTGACGCTGTTGGGGAGATCTCCACCGGCAACGGCATCCTCGGGAACATTAGCTGGGTCAAAGAGAAGATCACCGAAACCAAAGAAGAGATCGATGATGAACTATGGGAGACCGAGCAGCGTGAGAAGACGCGAGAGGACCAGCAGCGGGCGGAACGCCGCCGCGACCTGACAGCCACGGGCTTCCGGGAGATCATGGAAGACCCGTTTGCGGACCACCGGCCCCTCATTGAGGAGGCAATTGCGCTCGGCGAAGGGGAGCTGGCACGTACCATGCACAACCTGCAGGAGCAGCTCCAAGGCGAGGAGCGGCAGGTCCACACCGACCACTTGGCGTACACTCTGCTGCGCAAGGACATCTTCGACGGCATCCCTAAAGATGAAGCCTCCCAGCGGATCGTTGAAGGGGTCGTGAATGGCGCATGGACGTCTTCGGAGGCAGACGCCCTCTACACAGACCTCGACCAGTCCGAAGAGATCGGCGGTATGCTGCGCGATCCTCAGGTCCAGAACTGGTTCGGGAACGCGACGTCGATCATACGCGAGCGCTCGGAGATGAAGGACGTCTTTGGCAACGTGATCGTCAGTGGACGGGAGGTGGCCAACGAAGCTGAGATGGAGATGACGGACAACCTTCTCGTGTTCCTCGAGCAGAACCCCTCTGCCTCCAAAGCGCAGGTCCGTCAGTATGTCCGCAAGATGCAGCGCGAAGTCCTCCGCGACGAGGCCTACATGAACATCAACTCGCGCGAAGCAGCGCAAGGCTCCGACACGCCGACACAGCTCGACAGCGATCCAGCCACGCAGCAAGGCGCAACCGCGACACAGGGAGTCGAAGACCCTCTCGCACACCTCTCCGAAGACGACATCAGGCTCTCCGCCGAAACGGCAGGGATGACCCCCGAAGAGTACATCAGGTCCACAGGCTCTGAGCGCCAGCTTGAAGGGTCGTGGTGGAACCCATTTTAATAAGGAAATGACATGGCAGACATGAAAATGCAGGAGATCACACGGCCAGACGGCACCACGTTCATGGCTCCTGTGCCTGCGCAACCTCAAGAGGGGGCGGCTGATAATGCTGCCCCTGCGGATGTTGATGTGCAACTGTCCCTCGGGGAGAAGCGCCAACAGATGATCCGCGACGGGGTCTCCCCAGAACCCCATGAGCAAGGCTGGGTCTCTCGCTCCCTCGAGGACATCGCGGTAGGCGTCGTCGGGGGCGCTCGTGACGGCGTCCAAGAAGTGGGCGAGACGATCCAGTGGGCAGGCGAGAGCATAGGGAATGCGATAACCGGAGGCCACGACGTCTACTACACCAAGGACGACGGCTTCGAGTGGCTCACTGAAGAGGAAGTCATGGGCCGCGACGATGTCCCTGAGTGGCAAACGCGAGACCTCATTGGCGAAACCCTGAAACTACCTGAGGTTCCCGACAACGAGACCGTCGCTGGGGGCCTCACACGCGGCGTCACTCAGTTCCTCGCGGGCTACGGTGTCGCCGGGAAAGCGCTGAAGAGCGTGAAAGCGGCCACCAAGACAGGCGCTGCCGCCAAGGCAATGGGCCAAGGTGCAGTGGCCGATGTCATCGCATTCGACGCACACGAAGAGCGTTTCTCCGATTTCCTGCGGGAAAACACCGGACTTGCTGATCCGATCACTGAATACTTGTCTGCGGACGAGGACGACAGTGTTCTGGAGGGGAAGCTGAAGAACGCTATCGAGGGCTTGGGCCTCGGCGTGGCTGCTGATGGGCTGTTCCGCCTCGCCTCCGCATTCAAGCGGGCCAAGAAGGTGCGTCAAGATCAGGGGCCGGAGAAGGCCGCAGAGGTCATGAACGACGCCGTGGAGGAACTCGCCGATGAGGGACAGCTCGACCTCTTTGACAGCACCACTGACCCCAACATGTCCAAGGACGCACCTGCAGGGCCAGAGAAGGTGGTGGTGAATGGCCGCGAGGGGAAAACCCCTGAAGCTCCGGTGCAGGCCTCAGAGCCTGCCCCCGCGCCTGTCACGCGGTCCAATGCCGACGCGCAGACGGAAACCCGGCTGCAGCCCCAGAAGCCTGTGGACGTCAAGGCGTTCCAAGAGGCAATCGACAACGAGGTCGGCATGGTCAAGGCTGGGTCAATGCCTGATCCCAATCGGCACCTTACAGGTTCCCTCTTCAACTTTGACAAGATGGACGCCGACGTGTCCACGCTGGACTACCTCAACATGGCGTCGGACGCTATCCCCGAGAGCGCCCTGCAGGACAGGACCACATTCGACAAGATGAACGAAGACGCTCGCGGGTTCCTCGCGGACAGCATCGACGTGTCCCCGGAAGTCATTGACGCCTCTCTGGCCAACATGGCGAAGGGTATGAAGAAGCAGCAAGGCGTCGTCATCGCTGGCAAGCAGCTCGTCCAGAGCCTCGCGCGGGAAGTCGAGAACCTCGCCTACAAGATCAGCGAAGGCAATGCGTCCGACGCTGACTACGCCAAGATGGTCCGCCTGCAATCGCGGGTGATCGAGGTCTCTGGCAATCTCAAGTCGGTCATCACAGGTGCCGCTCAGACGACGGCCTCGGGGCGCATCATCACTTCTGATGTGGTCACAGGAAATCAACTGGCGCAGTCCGACATCACCAAGCAGCTCCTCGATCAGGTCGATCAAGCGGGCGGGCGCGATGCAGTGCGTAAGCTGGCTGATGAGATCATGCTGAACAAGCAGGCGGGCAACGGCGTCCGGGGCACCATGCGTGTCACGGCTGACCGGAACCCCACGACCTTCTGGGGTGTGGTCAATGAGGTACGCATCAACGGCCTCCTGTCTGGCCCACGCACCCACGTCATCAACAACATCTCCAATGGCATTCAGGCCTTCCTGCTGCCCGGTGAGAAGATCTTGGGCGGGGCCATGCGCCTTGACCCTGCGCGGATGCGTGAGGGCGCTCGCCAGTACGTCGGGATCGCTGCGGCTCTCAAGGACGCCACCAAGTTCGCTGGCATGGCGTTCAAGAGGGGCCGGGGCATCCTAGACCCTGAGGCTGCAATCCTTGAGGCCAATGGTGCCGACTTCCGCGCCATCCAGTCACAGAGCGAAAACCCGTATGTGCGGAACCTCGTGAACGGTCTGGGTTCGGTGATCAGGATGCCCTCGCGGGCGCTTCTGACAAGCGACGAGTTCTTCAAGCAGATCAACTACAGGTCCAACCTGCAAGCTCGCCTGCAGACACAGGTGTCTGAGCTGGTCGCCAACGGTCAGGTCGCAAAGAAAGACGCCGCCAAGTGGGTCGCAGACCGCATGAAGGCAGGCGTGGGCAGCCAAGGTCAAGCGGTGTCCAAAGAAAGCATCGACTATGCCCGTGAAGCCACGTTCACCAACGAGCTGCGCAAGGGCAGTATGCCTCGCTCCGTGCAGGACATGACCAACAAGCACCCGTACTTGAAGACCATCCTGCCATTCGTGAGGACACCGACGAACCTCATCGTCGCCGCTGCCCAACGGACCCCCCTCCTCCACCGGGCCAGCAAGAACATGATGGATGACCTGAACAGCGGAGACCCTTCACGGGTCGCGCAGGCGAAAGGCAAGCTGGCAACAGGGTCAATGCTCTGGGGCACCGCAGTCACTGCTGCACTCGAGGGCAAGATCACAGGCTCCGGCCCCGTCGATCCCGCGCAGAAGTCCCTCCTCATGGAGACAGGCTGGAGGCCGTACAGCGTCAAGGTGGGGGACAAGTACGTCTCCTACGAGCGACTGGACCCCTTCGCGATGTTCTTCGGCATCGCTGCTGACTTCGCTGACATCAGCGGACAGGTCGGCGAGGAAGAGGCGAAGAAGGTGGCAGTGGCCGGGTTCGCAGCTATCGCAAACAACCTCGCTTCCAAGACGTGGCTGAGCGGCTTGACTGATGCTGTGGATGCCTTCGCCAACCCTGAAATTCGGGGCGAGTCCTATCTCCAAAGCCTCACCACGAGCTTCTTGCCCTACAGCTCCCTCGCGCGGGAAGGTCGGAAATTTGGAGATGACGCCATGCGGGACACCAAGGGAGATCCCAATGCGTCCTTCTGGGAGATGCAGTCTATCCTGAACGCGGTGAAGAACACTGTTCCGGGGCATTCGCAAGACCTCCCGGCGCGGCGCTCGTGGATCACCGGGGAACCCATCACCTACCCGAAAGGGTGGGGTAAGGATATGGTGACACCATTAGGAGAAGCCTTTGCTTCCGTGAACCCGATCTACGAAGGTGAGTGGAAGAAAGACCCTGTCCTAGACGAGCTGGCCAACCTTGAGTTCGGTCTCTCAGCTCCTACCCGGAAGATCAAAGGTGTGGACCTGACCCCTGACCAGTATGAGGTCTACCTCGAGCTGCACGGGAAGGTCCGCGCACCGGGGACACGGCGCACGATGTATCAGGAACTGGGGCGGCTGTTCCAGAACAAATCCTATGACGTCAACCGCGAACGTGCGCCCAACTTCAGCGATCCTTCTATGGACCCGCGCATCAAGGCCGTCCGCCGGATCACAACTGCATATCGGCAGCTTGCCCAGCAAGAGCTGTTGCAGCGGTTCCCTGAACTGCGGGCGAAGATCGGCGATGCTGCCCGAGAGGCGCAGCAAAACCAGAGGTCAATGCTCACAGGCATCACTGACCTAGCCGACTAACACCGAAAAACACCAAAGACAAAGGAGGCCTGCCCGTGCAAACGGGTGGGCTATTTTCATATGGCACAATCCTATACCACCTATGTAGGGGACGGTACCACACGGACCTTCAGCATCCCTTTCCCCTACCTTGCCCGATACCACGTCAACGCCTTTGTTGACGGCATGGCCACCGACTTCACCTTCGTCACGGATGCCTCAGTCGAGTTCGACACCGCACCTTCTCAGGGTTCTGTCGTCCGGCTGGAGCGGCGCACACAGCGCACACCCATGGTCGATTTCCAGAACGGCGAGAACCTCACCGAAGGCAGTCTCGACCGCATCACCTCACAGGCCTTGTACCTGAGCGAGGAGAGCGAAGACGGCGTGACAGGTACGCTCCAGTTGGACACCGACAATACTTGGGACACCCAAGGACGTCGTATCAAGAATGTGTCTGACCCTGACGCCCCGCAGGACGCGGTGAGCAAGCAGTGGGCCGAGACCGCGATGTCGTCCCAACTTCAATCGGCCATCGACGCGAAAGATAACGCAGTGGCGGCCAAGGAAACCGCCGCCGAGAAATCTGTTGAGGCATCCGACAGCGCGTCGACAGCCGCGTCCAAAGCTGTTGAGGCATCCGACAGCGCGTCGACAGCCACGACAAAGGCATCTGAGGCCGGTGCTTCCTCCGCCGCCGCAGGGTCCGCTCGGGTTGGGGCTGAGACTGCACGCACAGAGGCGGAGACCGCCCGTGACAAAGCTCAGGACTGGGCAGACAAGGCCGAAGACGCCACCGTCGAGTCTGGGAAATACTCGGCCAAGCACCACGCGGCCAAGGCGTCCGCCAGCGCTTCCACAGCGCACACGAAAGCGGATGAGGCTGACGCCGCAAAGTCAGCGGCCCAGACTGCAAAGACAGAAGCGGAAGAAGCCCGCGATCAGGCCGTGGCCGCTGATAAAGTGGCAAAGAGCGGCGATACCATGGCGGGACGCCTTGGCCTTGACATCGACAGCGGGAACAACTTCTCAGCTCGCGCCGCGCTGCATGTGAAGGGCACATCCGCAGCGAACACACGCGCTATTTTCGAGAGGGACAATGACGAAGTAGCCTTCGGCTCGACCGGCGGGAAGGCATTGATCGCCAACAACCATTCCGACGGGGAGAGCGGCGGTCAGCTCCACTACTTCAACGGCGAGATCGCTCTGAACTGGACTTGGTCGACGGGCGAATACAAAGCCAAAGCAAATGCCGAGGGGGTGTACCAGCCGGTACTGGACACAGCAGCCGCCTATGGCGTCTCGGAGGACCGTGCCGATGCCACCCTCAACTCCGCCAAGCTGGGGACAATGGCCGGGTGGTTCGAAGGGAAGGAGGTCGACCTCAAAGGCCGCACATACCCGGTCACGGAACTTCCTTCGATGCAGGCCCGGAACGGCTTCTGGAAGGTCGTGGACTACATGGGCCAAGCTGACGTGTGCTTCCCCGCCAAGGGGACCATGCACAAGACCACCACCGCCCTCACGCACGGCATGTGTAACAGTACGTGGGCACAGGACAATGCCTGCTGGGACGACGGGATGCGCGAAGGTTTCGTGGCCTTCACCGAGAACAACAATCACGGGATCGATGACGGCAGCGCCCGTGTGGTCATCATGCGCAGCCGGGACGGCATCTCGTGGACACGCGAGGTGGTTGATCTGGGCTACCCCTGCACAGTCTGGGGCCATCGCGTATATGGCGGCTTCCAGATGATCATCGTCCGCAACGAGAGCGGGGGCGCAGACCAAGGCAAGTTCCGCCTGTACGGACGCCAACTGGCCCAGCGTGTTGAGCTTATCGAGCTTGAGAACGTAGGCGCTGGGGACGACCGCTTCCGTTTCTACACGCCGTCTGCCCTCGCGAACAAAGTCCCTCTGATGCTGTACGAGGACGTCGAAGTGTCCTTCCACGGCCTGCCTTCCAACCTCGGCGGGCATAACCTCAACAGAACCGAAAGGGTCTCATTCCGCTCTGCCAACCGTTTCGAGTTCCGTGCACCCTCTAACTTCACGGGCGCGTTCAACCACAGCGGCACGTTTGAGATGAATGTGCTTGAAACCGATTGGTTCCATATCACCTTCGACGGCGGACGGACGCTAGGTGATGAGCTTGCCCATGCGGCAGGCGTGTCCGGTGAGCCGGTCCTCGTGCATGGCATTTCCATGTGGCATGACGGGCCGGGGGCAAATGAGAGCGCCGACTTCGCCTCGCGAGGTGACTTCTATGTTGGCGTTTCGGGTGGCCCCTACAACGCAGCAGTCGCCAAGGTTCGGAACATCGTGGACAACAACAACAAGGGTGATGTGCAGTGGGTGCAGGAGATCCCCGGCGCTGGCTCCCAGCTGAGTGAGGTGACTGTCCAAACCTTCCCCGACAGCGACAAGCTCTGCGGGTTTGTGCGGACCCAAGACCACAACTCCGGCCAGACGACCCCTGCGGCCTTCTGGTCAACCCCCAACGGCGACACGAACCTCGGGAGCGTCGCGCTCACGGACCTTCCCCTCGGTGTCTTCGAGGACAGCCCAATTTCCATTGCCCGCCTCGGGGACGAGCTGGTGGCCGCTGGCACTCTTGACCGCAATGGCGATGGTTCGCGTGGTTCCCGTACACTCGCCCTCCTCCGCGCGTCGGTTTCTGGTGCTTTCTCGGCAGGTGCCAATGCATTCCAGATCATCCCACTCGATCACGCTGACTACAACAACCAGACGCTGACCAACGGCGGCGCTGGCGTCGGGGTGCCGTCGATCACCCGGTGGGGGTCTAACGGACTCACAGCGGCTTGCTTCTGGAACCGGGAGAGCAACTCCAACATCCCCAACAAATTCGACACGGTTACCCAGCTCATGGCCGCTAAGGTCAGCTTTGTGGATGACCCCTCCCTTCTCTACGGGGCCGAGCAGATTGCCTGGGGAAGCGTCCCAGAGCCTGAGTGGCGCATCAAGCTCCGGGGAACCCCTGCCCATGGGGACGATAGCGTCATCCAATGGGCGCATGTCGATATGCAGTCCGCCCCCACGAGCTACTCCTCGGGCGTGATCACCTTCCCTGTCAGCGGCGTTTACTGGGTCTCTTGCCAGATGTCCTACGAGCCAAACGACGGGACCAACTACGTCAAGCTGGTCGAAGGCAACGGAACGTCCGACTTCGGTGGGGTCGAGACGTGGCTGGCACTGGCTTACAACGACAACTCCACATTTTCCGTCCCCTCCGCAGGGGGGAGCGGCACTCTCGTCACCGCGAAAGCAGGTGAGACCATGGCTTTCAAATTGAACGCTACCGGCGGTGCGACGTCGTCCAACGTGCGGAACTACGCCGCTGTTGAACTCCTCCGTATGCACTGAACGCGGGCGGCTGTGCAGGGGGAGATCCCTTGCGCAGCCTGCTCGGCACCCTCACTACTCCTACTGGAACCCTGAAAATGAATGACCAAAGAAACAACGATCCCGCCGTCGAAGCGGGGCCACTGAAAGATACTGGGTGGAGGCCATACATGTCCCAATCTCTGGGGAGGCTAGAAGGCAAGATCGACCTTCTCCTCGCAGCCAATGCCACCCAGAAGGAAACCACAGACGACCACGAGACCCGCATCCGTGTCCTCGAGAAGGGCATGTGGAAACGTGTCGGCTTCGTGGGCGCAGGCTCAGGTCTCGGCGGTGCCGTGATCGGTGTCCTATTGAAGACAGGAGTAATCCCCTCATGACGAGCAGGGCAACTGAAGAACTACTGGCGTCCCTCCACGGCAAGATGGCGGAGGCCATGCAGAAGCGACTCGAGAGCGACGACCTGACCGCGTCCGATCTCAACGTGATCCGCCAGTTCCTCAAGGACAACGGCATCAATTCGGACGGCGCGTCGGACCCCAAGCTCAAGAGCCTCGCTGACGATCTCCCTGAAGATCTCGACGACGGCAAGATCACCCCGATCTACGGCAGGGGCTGATAGCCTCACACAGCCGCTGAGAGCTTCACTCAGAGCCTCGATGCTCTCTCATGGGTAAACACTCATGGGAGGGCTTCCTGACGCTCACAGCTATGCACAGTGGCTAAAGGAAACCACAATGAAACAGTACAACGACAAGCGCTGGTGGCGCGGCGAGTACCCAGAGAAGGACTGGCGTGTCTTTGAAGACTTCCGGTACTTCCTGATCCTCGTCTGGCGGCACCTGATGCTACCTGACCCTACGTGGGTCCAGTACGACATCGCCTCATACCTGCAAGGTGGCCCGCGCCGCCTGATCATCGAAGCCTTCCGGGGCGTCGGTAAGAGCTGGATCACGTCGGCCTATGTGTGCTGGCGGCTGCTTAGGAACCCCCAGCGGAAGATCATGGTGGTCTCGGCCTCCAAGGAACGTGCGGACCAGTTCTCCACGTTCACCCTGCGTCTCATCAACGAGATGCCCCTGCTCCAGCACCTCATGCCTCAAGCCGACCAGCGTCAGTCCAAGATCGCCTTCGATGTTGGCCCTGCCCGCGCCGACCACAGCCCCTCGGTGAAATCCGTGGGCATCTTCGGCCAGCTCACAGGTGGGCGTGCTGACGAGATCATCGCGGATGACGTGGAAGTCCCGAACAACTCGGAGACCCAGTCGATGCGGGACAAGCTGGCAGAGCGCGTAAAGGAGTTCGACGCTGTCCTCAAGCCCGGCGGCATGGTGAAATACCTCGGCACCCCGCAGACAGAGGAAAGCCTGTACAACGAGCTGCCACAGCGCGGCTACGAGGTGCGCATCTGGCCCGCCCGTGTGCCCACAGTGAAGGTCATGAAGACGGCCTACGGGTCTCGGATCTCTCCCAAGATCGTGGAGCAGATCGACATGGGCCACTTGTCGGCAGGTGACCCGACAGACAGTGCCCGCTTCGATGACGAGGATCTCATGGAGCGCGAGGCCTCCTATGGCCGATCAGGCTTCGCCCTGCAGTTCATGCTCGACACCTCCCTGTCTGACCAAGACAAGTACCCGCTCAAGCTGGCGGACTTGATCGTCACAGGTATCAACAATGCCCAAGCCCCCGAGAACATCGTGTGGTCTGGTGATCCTCAATACATCCTCAAGGAGCTGACCTGCGTCGGCCTGAACGGCGACCGCTACCACCGGCCCGCTGCGATGCTCGGGGACTGGATCGCCTACGAAGGATCGGTGCTGGCCATTGACCCCTCGGGCCGAGGCAAGGACGAGACGACCTATGCAGTCGTCAAGATGCTCAACGGCTTCCTCTATGTCACTGAGGCTGGAGGTATGCAGGGCGGCTACGACGACACGGTCATGGAGGAACTGGCGCAGGTCGCCAAGAGGAACAAATGCAACTACGGCATCATCGAAAGCAACTTCGGTGACGGCATGTTCACGCGGCTGTTCACGCCCTTCCTCAAGAAGGTAGGCTACTCGATGACGGTCGAGGAGGTGCGCCACAACACGCAGAAGGAGCGCCGGATCATCGACGTCCTCGAGCCTGTCATGAACCAGCACCGTCTGATCATGGACATCGGTGCCATCCAGAAGGACGCCGACAGCACCAAGCACTACCCGCCGGAGCAGGCACTCAAGCGCCAGCTCATGTACCAGATGTCACGCATCACGAAAGACCGTGGCGCTCTGGCCTATGATGACCGACTGGACGCCCTTGCGATGGCAGTGGCCTACTGGGTCGAGCAGATGGGCCAAGATGAAGAGGACAAGATGGACCAGCGGCAGGAGCAACTCCAAGACGCGGAGCTGTCCCTGTGGCACGGAGAGCATGGTATCTCCATCGACGTGCTGGCCCTCGGGGGCACACCTGAGCAGGCCATGAAAGCAGCCCTCATGGGAGGCTTCGACTGATAGGTTCCACCATTGCAGGAAGAACACTCCTGTGGGGCCTCTCTGATGGCAACTGCAAGCTCAAGCTCTCGCTCATCAGCCCCTCTTACTCCAGCACTTTGGGGGGTAAGGGGGGCATCTATGGATACAGCTCAAGCCCACACTCAATGGGTAAAGCTATAGTCCACACTTAGGTGGAAGCCTAAGAGGTCTGTGGTGCCTCCTCCTCGTGGGGGAGACCCTCGACCTGTTCCCCTATCGTGACTTGCTATGGCGTCTCCCCTCCTCGACGAGGTGTAGGAGACCCTCTAGCAGCTCATGCTGCCCGTGCGGTAATGAGGGTCGCCGACGCCATGGCGACTTCAACTTCACGCCGTCCCGCCTTAGCTCGGTCCCCTCTGACGAGGATGACCTCCCTAAGGCATAACACAAGCCCTCACCTGAGAGCCTCTGTGTGGACCTGTGAGAGGCTTCAGTGTCTCCCGGCGGTGACCACTCCTCGGAGAGCCTCTACGGACTCCTGAGTGGCCCTGTGTGGCTCCTGTGGGCATGGTCCTGTGATTGACATGGGATGGCTGATGGGGAGACCTAGGAATGTTTAGGGGTCAAAAATGTGAGCGCCTTATCGCTATAGCGCTATTCGCGGTTTCCCCCCATAGCGTAGAGGGGGGCATGGGGGGTGGCCTGAGATCGCCTCGGCGCAACGCCGCGCAACAGGTGCTGCAACATACCTGCGCAAAGCCCTTGTTTTACTGGTGTTCGCGCCAGATTGAGGATCTAACACGCGGTGCTGCAGGGGTGCTTTCGCCCGCCTAGGCCGACCTGTGCCGACCATGCGCCGACTGCGCGACCTCCTTCGCACGTTCATTACATCTGCCTTTATGCGCTTTCACCTAAGCTCACCTAAGCTCACCTAAGCACCACCAGAGCCGCCACGCCACGCGCCTGCACACGCTCGCACACGCGCCCGCCTGAGCTACACCACGCGAACTGCACACATGGGTCCGACCTGAGCAAATCACCGGGGGCACCATGGCAGGCCACAGTCGCCTCCTGCCTCCCTAGGACCAATGCGCAATGGCTGGTCTTAGCAATGCATCCGCAACAATAGACGGGTAAAGTTTACTGTTAAAACAGCTACTTATGACTTTTCTGCAGCAGATTGTGATTTAGTGGGTTGCAATGCAGGGTGGCTATCGATAGGTTTCAAATCATCGGACGGCAGCAAGACAACGCCAACCGGGGCCGGGACGCTCAACCCATCCGGCGATAAAGCGCAACAGACCGACAGGCGCAACAATGGGAGAGGGGTCGATCTTCGACGCGGGAAACGTAGCGTGGCACCGTGCATCCTTATCGGCTCAACAGGGGTCTATCCGTCCAGTTAGGGGCGGAACGGGCAATGGCACATACCGCCGCCTCTGGATGGTGTCTAGACCTATGCGCAGTGGCTATCACAGCGATGCGCACACGGTCTACTGATGAGCTGCAGCAACAGCGAAACACCAACCAAAGGAGCAACCCATGCTGAAATTCATTGCCCACGACACGGTCAACGATATCGCCGTCATCCAGACCAATTTTTGCTTCAACGTCCGGTACGGACTGGAGGTCCAGTCCTGCGACACGCTGGAGCAAGCCCTAGCCGGGTTCGCGGATTGCCAGCGCCACGCCCTAGCGGCGGAGCTGGACGAGGCCTGAGGCTTTCCTGTGCCTGCTACTATGCAAGGTGGCTGGCATTGATAAATCCTCACACGATCACCAAAGGAGCGACCCATGATCATCAACGGTTTCAAGAGCAAAGCCGCCGCGCTGCGTGAGCTGAAAGCCCAAGGGTTCAACACCGCTGGCCTGCTGGCAAAGCCTGAGAGCAATCCCAAGGTTGCCAAGAATGGCAAGGTCGACGTGCTGACCGCGCCTCTCCACCTCGCACCGTTCAACCTGTCGGGCTTCCAGACATGCGCCCAAGCCTCCAAGGGCTGCGCCGCTGCCTGCCTGCACACCGCCGGGAACCCTGCCTACATGGCGGGCAAAGAGGCCAGCCGGGTCGCCAAGACGCGGGCTTATTTCACGGCGCGGGATGCCTTCATGGCTGTGCTGGCGTTTGAGATCGCGGCACACGCTGCCAAGGCGGCAAAGCTGGGCATGGAATGCGGGGTGCGCCTTAACGCCACCTCGGACCTCCCATGGGAACGCCGCACGATCAATGTCGACGGGCAGGACGTGAACCTGATGGACCACTTCGACGGGGTGCAGTTCTATGACTACACCAAGATCACCAAGCGGGCATTGGCACACGCTCGAGGTCAGATGCCGGTCAACTATCACCTGACATTCAGCAAGACTGAGGACAACGACGGCGATGTGGGCCGGGTGCTGGTGGCGGGCGGGAACGTCGCCGTGGTCGCATCGCCGGAGCGCTACAAGGCCGCACTGGCGGAAGGCGCTATGCTGGTCTGTGGTGAGATCATGCAGGCCACCGACGGTGACGCCCATGACTACCGCCCTGCAGATCCCAAGGGGTGCATCGTGGCACTCAAGGCCAAAGGCGACGCAAAGGCGGATCGCTCAGGCTTTGTTGTGCGCTGATCTATGCAAGGTCGAAACACTGGCCCGCGTAGTCGGGGCAGTGTCTGGCTGGGGTGGCTCCCTAGTCACTGATGAGACAAGCCAAGAAATCAGGAGTTTGCACCATGGCACACCACCACCACCAGCACACCGTTGAAACGCTCGGATATGACCGGGAGGCGCTGTTTCCCAAGTACCACGCCGACATCGAGTCAGGCCGCGCCCTGCTGATCCCTGCAGGGGCCATTGAAGCCGCACAAGATCGCGTAGTGATGCGCAGGCACCTCAGGAAGAAGCACAGCGACGTCTTGGGGGAAGCTACCCTGTCACTGATGGGCGGTCGCGATCTTTCGGCCCTGATCACCGCTATCGAGGGAGTGTGAGCCATGCTTGACCACTTCGACGACCTACTCGACAATCAACCCGAAACACTGCCTGCGGAGTTCCAGCAATGACCAGCAAATACCACCAGATCAAGATCGACGGTGACACCTATGAACTGGTGCCGTCCAGCGCCCTGCGTATCGGGGACAAGGTCAACGCATACGGCTGCCTGATGGAACTGCGCACACGCAATGAGCGCCCTGACACTGTCAACAACAACGCTTCGGGCAATGTGGTCTGGTGCCGTGGGTATCCGCTCGACGGCGACCTCGGGTCGATCCCTGCGAGCTGGCTGTCCCCTGACGAGGACGGTGGCCGGTATTGGTCGATCCAAGGCAATGACCTCGCAACGTGGCCGCGCCTGATCGAGGAAGACGACAAGCCAATCCGCTTCCGCCTGTCGCATGGGCCTGACGGGGACGTGCGCCTGCACCGCACCTAAGCCGACCACCTGAAAACACAGCCCATCGCCTAAGCGGCCTCTAGCACCTCACTAGGGGCCGTTTTGCTGTGCGCTGATTGATGCACCTGACACGCCCTCACGAAAGGAGACCACACATGGACTTACCACCTGACAAGACCGAGCAGGTCACGCTCGGTCACCTCCGCGCCGGGGACACTGTGCTGCTGGCGGGGGTTCTCAGGACCGTTTGCAAGAAAGACCTAGGCCGCGATGAGCTGCTGGGGACCACGCTCTGGGGCGACAGCCACCGGGCAGGCCGGGACACAATCACACGCGTCACCTTTGGCGCTCAAGTAGCAAGAGAGAGGGTTTGAACCGATGACCATGCACGACCGCACGACCGCGCACCAGATCACCGCAGCATCACTGCGGCAGCTATGGGGGATGCTCGGAGCTGAGACACAGACGCAAGCCGTCCAGAAGATCCGGGAGCTGACCCGCGAAATCGACATTGACGCATACGTCAGCCCTGTGCCGCCCGGTTATGACACCGTCATGGGCTACCTCGCCAAGAACCACCCCGAGACCCTGCAGTTCGACATGTGGGACGCGGAAGGCACCCAGCGGGACGGGTTCTGGTGCAAGCACCAATGCACCAAGCGCGGCCTGCCTGTATGCAAGGTGCCTGCGCCTGCAGTCTTCGACGGCGAGGGCTTCGAGCTGGTGAACGCCTACCCGGTCGAGATCCTGAGCGAGCGCCTTGGGGGGCCTGTGTGATGCCCAAAGTCAAACTCATGGGGGTCATGATCACAGAGCGGGAAGCGCAGAAGAACATGCGGCGGTTGCGTCGTGAAGGGCGGAAACAGAGGGGCGCGAGACGTGCGGCGCAGATCGCAAACGCTGCCTCATAATTGCCCAAATTGAGCGGGGCTGCGGGGGTTGTGATCCACTAATGGCGTGTGAAACCCTCGCGCCGCTACGGCTCCGGGAGGGAGATTCCCGGCACTGAGCAGGACGACGAACAGCACCGCAGGACTATGTGCGGATTACAGGAGACTAAATGCGAATACGAAACTACCTAGGGGAATTTTCGGTTGCCTGCTACCCGTTTAAGCTGCATGGGTGGCCAACCGCCCATAGGGTGGGTGTGGGTGAGTATATGCTTGGGGCTTGGAGCTTCGAGATGTACTATACCACGCCGCATGGTATTAAAAAGGAACGGTTTAATGTCGAAGCAATCGCTGATGAAGCTTATGAGGGTCGCGAGCCACCTCAAGAAGTACGACCTCGAAATGAACATGACGCGCCTGCAGGTGCTGCTGCACGTGTCGCGGAAAGGTTCCGAGGGCGCATTGGTCAAAGAAATCGTGACCGCAACGGGCCACACGCAGTCAACTGTTGCCCGAACTCTGGCCCACATGGGGAAGAAGGCGGTAAGGGGACAAGCAGGGTCTCTGGACTGGATCGAGACGCGTCCTGACGACGATGACCCGCGCCGCGTCCGCTGCATCCTGACGCCCAAAGGGCGCACCGTGATCGCAGAACTCGAAGACCTGATGGAGTGACTCGGCGGCATCAGCAACGCCCAGCGCACAACCTAGACGCAAGAGCCGACATGAGAGAACAAAGGAGACAGCCAATGGCAACGCACGAGCTTCCCAGAGGCATCCGCAAACGCGGGGCCAAGTACTTTGTGGACGTGACCCACCAAGGAAAGCGCAAGACGGCCACTGTGGCCACACTGCACGAGGCTATGGCCAAGAAGTCCGAGCTGACTGAGGCACTGACGACCGGGAAGGAGATCAAGGCGACACGCGCCAACGCCGCCGGGTGGACACTGCAGCAGGCGCTGGACAAGGTGCTGTCCCTGCCCAAGCCTGAGGGCTGGAGAGGCTGCAGCTACGAGAAGCAGGCCACACTGAACGTGCAGGACGCCATCAAATTCATGGGGCCTGACGTGAAGCTCGAGGCCATTAATCGTGACCTGATCGATGCGTGGTTGCATGACTGCGAGGCGCGGTCGAATAGCGACAGCACAATCAACCGCAAGGTCTCGGCCCTGTCCAAGGTTCTCAAGCTGGCCATTGAATACGGGGGCCTCGACGCCCTTCCTAAGATGCCCATGCAGCGCAAGGAGCGGGTCAGCCGGATACGCTTCATCACCAAGGACGAGGAGACGGCGCTCTACCAGTTCTTCATCCAGATCGGGCGGGACGACATGGCCGCGTTCGTCATGGTCTTGATCGAGACCGGGATGCGCCGGGGTGAGCTGATGAACCTTCGCCCTGTCGACGTGGACCTCAAGTCTGGGGTGATCATGGTGTACGGCACCGAGGGCAAGGGCACAAAGAACGGCAAGATCCGGTCTGTCGCCATGACCAAGGCTTGCCGGGGTGCGCTGCAGGATCGCATGACAGGCGCAACGTGCTTCGACCTGTCTGTGAGCGACGTGCGTCACCTCTGGGACCGCGCAAGGATGCACCTCGGGCTGGCTGACGACAATGACTTCGTCCTGCATGTGTGCCGCCACACCTGCGCATCGCGTCTGGTCAAGGCCGGGGTCTCCCTGCCCACGGTGCAGCAATGGCTGGGGCACAGCAGCATCACCACGACCATGCGGTACGCGCACCTGTACCCTCAAGACATCATGAACGCAGCCAAAGCGCTGGAAGGAGAAGGCTAATGACCACAGTTTACGGCTACACGATGGACGCCCTAGGCGACATCATCGCTGAACACGAGGCGCTGAAGCCTCTCAAGGGGACCAAGGCATGGGACCGGATGGTCCTGCAGGCGCAGCACGAGAGCCTGCGTAAGGCCTTGACCGCAACACGGCAGAAGATGAAGGCCGTGAACCGCAAGCTGGCGAAGCTGGAAGGAGAAGACTGACATGGATCTGGAAATGTCGTTCGGCACTGCCCACGCTGACGTGTACACCGAGGACGGGGAGCTGTGGGTCGAGCTTTCCGATGAAAAGACCTCAGACCCCTACTACAACAAGCACGTCAAGGTCAGTGACTTGAGGGAACTGATCGCCGCCGTGGAGGACACGGGAAGCCGCAAAGGAGAAGGCTGATGAACAACCCATGGAAACTGGTCGAGACCTTCGGCGGCGAGATCGAGGGCGTCGATGAGGAAGGATACCTCAAGGTCTACGGGCCAGACGGCAACCCGCTCCTGCTGATCAAGGCTGACGAGCTACACGCTGCGCTCATGCAGCACTTTGGAAATGCGAAAGGAGACAAGGGGTGACCACCACCACCGCCAAGCAGTACGAGGCGCGGGACAGAGCGTTCCACAAGTTCGCCACCACGACCGAGGATGCCTCTACACTGCGGGCCTTCAACGCGGGCTGGGAAGCTCGCAAGCAGGCCGAGTACCTGCCGGGGGCGGGGCGTACAACCATGTCCTGCTGGTCCTGCGCCGCATTGATGGAGCGCGGGCGTCAGTGCCGGAAATGTGGATGGCCCTATTAAGTGCCACCATTACACGTCGCTCTTGCACTGCCTGTTTTGGTCGAGTATCAGCAGCCCAGTGCGGGTGTGGCGGAATTGGTAGACGCACTTGGTTTAGGTCCAAGCGCCCATGGCGTGGGGGTTCGAGTCCCTCCACCCGCACCAGTACCCACTCTACCTTCCCAAGTTTGTTGCGGAGCTGTTGCAGATGTTGCGGCAACAGGCCCAAATTCCCCGCAACACTGACAGTGGAACCTTTGTTTTTCAATGGGTTAGCTTTCACCCGCCAGATTTAGGTTCTGGCGCCGCAAGGCGTGGGGGTTCAAGTCCCTTCACCCGCACCATTCCCCCATTCAAACTCCGCATAATCAGACCGCGCTTTGTGTCCTTCTGCGGGCTGGCATCGGGACCTGGGCCGTCAGGGAGCGAGCCTCACCATTGCAGCCCCGCGCGCACCGGGGAGAGACACAGGCGTCACCCCGGCTGGGCCTGAAGGCCCCGCAGCACCTGGGGCAATTGGTCCGGCAGATCCTCGGCGATGAGCCCGGGGCCAAAGCTGCGCGCGCAGTCCACATGTAGCCGCGCGGCTGTCGCGGCTGCATCATGCGGGTCGAAGCTGCGCGCCAAAAGCCCCGCGATGAACCCCGCCAGCACATCCCCCGCACCGGCCGTCGCAAGCCAGGGTGCTGCGCGATCCCCACTGGCGACATTGACCGAACACATGCCGGTTTCATTCGCAATCACGGTGTCGGCCCCTTTGAACAGAACCGTGCAGCCGGCGCGACGGGCGGCTTCCCGGGTGGCGTCCACCTTTGAATAGGCCGGACCGACTGTGGCGGGCTGGGCAAGCTTTTCGGCGATATCGGGAAAGAGCCTCGAAAACTCTCCCCCATGCGGGGTCAGAACGCAGGCCGGATGAAGTGCCTCGAACAGCGCTTCAGGCGCCTCGGCAAAGGCCGTTAGCGCATCGGCATCCAGTACCGTCGCGCGCCCTGCCGCAAGTGCCGCCGGCACAAGGCGACGCGCCCGGTCCAGCCCAAGCCCCGGCCCCAGGCACAGCGCGGAGATGCGGCTGTCTTCCAGAACCGCCGTCAGCGCCCCTGCCCCGTCAATCCGGGTGAGCATCAGGGATGTGATCTGACACGCGACCTCCATCTGTGCCGCAGGCGGAACACCCAGCGTGACCAGCCCCGCGCCGATCCGCAGCGCGCCCCGCGCCGCCAACCGCGCCGCGCCGGTTTGTCCCGCGCCACCGGACAGGATCAACGCATGACCATGGTGATACTTATGCTCGTCAGCCTGTTTTTGCAGATAGGGTGAAGAAGCCTCCGCCGCGCGACACAGATATCGGCCAATCCGCTTGTCCCCGTGCAGCGCGACCAAGGCCTGACGCGATTGGCCTCCGACCTCCGAAACGGGCGCCAGCCCGATGTCCTTGACCACCACGCTCCCACAGTGCTGCGGCCCCTCCGCCAACACATGTCCCAGCTTCCGTGAATGAAATGTAACCGTGAGACCGGCCGGCACCGCAGCCTCTCCGATCACGCGCCCGCTGTCACCGCAAAGCCCCGAGGGCAGATCGACTGCCACCACCTGAGGCGCCTGTCCCACCGCAGGCACTGCGTCCAACGCGACCAGCGGCAGATCCACAGCACGCGTCAACCCGGTGCCAAAGAGCGCATCCACCACCAGATCTGTCGAGGGCCAGATCTGATCCCCCTCAAACGTTTCCGCGGATAACGCCATGACCTCCCCCATCTCCAGCCAGCGCGCATAATTCGCCCGTGCATCCGGTGGCAGCACCGCAGCATCGCCATAGAGAAACACCGTGACGTCCCAACCGCGTGCCTTCAGCAGCCGCGCCACCACAAAACCATCGCCACCATTGTTGCCCGGACCACAGAGCACCACAGCCCGCTTCAGCTTTTCCGAAATATCTCGGGGGACGGCCGCAGGCCGGGGGGCAGCGCCCCCATCCGGCGCAGCCTCATCGCCCAGCTCCGGCCAGGTCTCGAAAATCGCCTCTACCACGCCCGCACCGGCGCGCTCCATCAGCGCCAGCCCGGTCACCGCGCCGCTGTCGATGGCGCTTTTTTCGATCTCACGCATCTGCGCTGCGGTCAGCAATTCGGTCATTCCGCACCCCTTCGATTCACGAATGCCCAATAATTAATCGCATGGCCCAAATTTTCATCACACCATCGGAAAACTGCACATTTCGGCAGCAGGCGCTTCAGCTTACACATTGTGGCGATCAGTTGAAAATGATCTGACCACAGTCGACAAGGTTGCGAGGAGCCCGGACATGAAAAAGATCGAAGCCATCATCAAGCCGTTCAAGCTGGACGAGGTGAAGGAAGCGCTACAGGACGTTGGCGTTCAGGGTCTCTCTGTCATCGAGGTCAAGGGTTTTGGCCGCCAGAAAGGTCATACGGAACTCTATCGCGGTGCGGAATATGTGGTCGACTTTCTGCCCAAGGTGAAGATCGAAGTGGTGCTGGACGACGATCAGGTCGACGCCGCCATCGAGGCCATCGTCGCCGCGGCCAAGACCGACAAGATCGGTGACGGCAAGATCTTTGTCAGCCCGATCGAACAGGCGGTTCGCATCCGGACCGGCGAATCCGGCTCCGACGCCCTCTAACCGAACACCAATGCGGCGCAATATCCCGCACCGCAGATCACCCAACACCCGAAATACCCAAGTTTTCTGACGGAGGAAGAACTTCAAATGAGCAAGGACGCAGTTCTCAAGCTGATCAAGGATGAAGAGGCAGATTATGTCGACATCCGCTTCACCGACCCGCGTGGCAAGCTTCAGCACGTGACCCTGATGTCGGATCAGGTCGACGAAGACTTCCTCGAAGAAGGCTTCATGTTCGACGGTTCCTCCATCGCAGGCTGGAAATCCATCGAAGCCTCCGACATGAAGCTGATCCCGGACACCAACTCCGCCTATGTGGATCCCTTCTACGCGGAAAAAACCATCTGCATTCACTGCTCCGTGGTCGAGCCCGACACCGGCGAAGCCTATGAGCGCGACCCGCGCGGCACCGCCGAAAAAGCCGAAGCCTATCTGAAGGCCTCCGGCATCGGCGATGTGGCCTACATGGGCCCGGAAGCGGAATTCTTCCTCTTTGATGATGTGCGGTTCTCCAACACCATCAACAAAGTGTCCTATGAGGTCGACGCAACCGACGCCTCCTGGAACTCCGATGCGGAATTCGAGACCGGCAACATGGGCCACCGTCCGGGCGTCAAGGGCGGCTACTTCCCGGTGAACCCGATCGACGAAGCACAAGACCTGCGCTCCGAGATGCTCTCCACCATGAAGCGTCTGGGCATGAAAGTCGACAAGCACCACCACGAGGTGGCGTCCTGCCAGCACGAGCTGGGCCTGATCTTCGACAGCCTGACCAAACAGGCCGACGAGCTGCAAAAGTACAAATACGTGATCCACAATGTGGCCCACGCCTACGGCAAATCCGCCACCTTCATGCCCAAGCCGATCGCCGGCGACAACGGCACCGGCATGCATGTGAACATGTCGATCTGGAAAGACGGCAAGCCGCTCTTTGCAGGTGACAAATACGCGGATCTCTCCGACGAGGCGCTGTACTTCATCGGCGGCATCCTGAAGCATGCCAAGACGCTGAATGCCTTCACCAACCCGGCCACCAACTCCTACAAGCGCCTGATCCCCGGCTTCGAAGCTCCGGTTCTGCGCGCCTATTCCGCCCGTAACCGCTCCGGCTGCGTGCGTATCCCGTGGACCGAATCCCCGAAGGCAAAGCGCGTCGAGGCCCGCTTCCCCGATCCGGCCGCAAACCCCTACCTGGCGTTTGCAGCCCTGCTGATGGCCGGCCTGGACGGCATCAAGAACAAGATCGATCCGGGCGAAGCCATGGACAAAAACCTCTACGATCTGCCCGCAGAGGAACTGGCCGACATCCCGACCGTTTGCGGCTCCCTGCGCGAAGCGCTGGAAGCACTGGCCTCCGATCACGACTTCCTGCTCCAGGGCGACGTGTTCACCAAGGACCAGATCGAAGGCTACATCGACCTCAAGATGGAAGAAGTCGAAGCCTACGAGCACACCCCGCACCCGGTGGAATACCAGCTGTACTACAGCTGCTGATCCGCGGTTCGAAGCAGCGTGTTATCAGGGCGTCCCTTCGGGGGCGCCTTTTTTCGTCGATGCCACCACTGAGCGCCGTATCTGTCGCTGTGTCGCAGGTTTGTTTATTGACTGGTCAGTTAATATACGCCAGTCTGAGGACGAGCCGCACCTGTTGGGGGTGGCTCGACGACTCATACGTCACGGATGTGTCCCGCATATGGGCCAGTTGTTGTGGCAGGGGCGCCTTACCCTCCCAGGGGGCGCCCTTTCTTTTCCGCGCATATCTTCCTGTTGGTCCCCCGGTATTTCCTGTTGAGCCCCTGCTCCCGGTCCTGTAGGTCTGCCCGCCTTGAGCCGCATGAGAGCCGCCCCATGACACAGATCTCCCCCGCCCCGACCACGCTTGGCATCGACTTTGGCACCTCGAATTCCGCCGCCGGGGTGACGGTGGCGGGCCGCCCCTGGCTCGTGGAACTGGAGCCGGGCGAAACCACGCTGCCCACCGCCGTATTCTTTGACAGCGATACCAAGGCACGCCGGATCGGACGCAGCGCCACCCGCGCCCTGATTGAGGGCGACGAGGGCCGGTTCATGCGTGCACTCAAGAGCCTGCTGGGCACCTCGCTCCTTTATGAAAAGCGCCGCTTGGGCGGTGAGATGATGGATTTCTCCGATGTCATTGCGCATTTCCTGCGCGAAGTGAAAACCCGCGCCGAGACGGCAACACGACTGGAGTTCACCCATGCGCTTTCGGGGCGGCCGGTAAAATTTCACTCCAGGGACGAGGCCCGCAATGCCCGCGCCGAAGAAGACCTGCGCCATTGTTATCAAAAGGCCGGGTTTCAGGATGTGCAGTTCATGTATGAACCCGAAGCCGCCCTTCGTGCCGCCCGTCCGCATCCGGGCATCGGTCTTGTGGTGGATATCGGCGGTGGTACATCGGACTTCACCTGCTTTGAGCAGGACGACAGCGGCGGCACGCGTATCCTCGCAAGCCACGGCCTGCGTCTGGGCGGCACCGATTTTGACCGCCAGATCAGCATTGACCATGTGATGCCGCATCTGGGGCGTGGTGCGATGATCCGTAACAGCTTTGGCGGGGGCAGCCTGCCGGCGCCCAATCGGATCTTCAATGATCTCGCCACATGGCAGATGATCCCCTTCCTCTATGGGCCCGACACCCGCCGCGCGGCGCGCGATCTGGCGCAGAACGCCGAAGATTCCAGCGGGCTGAACCGTCTGCTGCAAGTGCTGGAGGATGAGCTGGGCCATGATCTGGCCTTTGCGACTGAGGCCGGGAAGATCCGCGCCAATTGCGCCACCGAGGAGACCGCGCAGATCGATCTGCGCATTGTCGAGCCTGGCCTCTCCGCCGCCCTGCCCCGCGCCGCGCTTGAACAGTCGCTGACGCAGATGGTGCAGGCCATTCAGGATGAGGCAACCGAGACCCTGCGCCTGGCCGGCGTGTCCCCCGGCGACGTCAACCGCTGCGTCATGGTGGGCGGGTCTGCGTTGCTGATGGCGGTGCGTGCCGCGCTTCAGGATCTCTGCCCCACCGCAGAGATCGAGACAGAGCGCGCAATGACGGCTGTGGCCGATGGGCTGGCGCTGGCTGCGCAGGATGCCGCCTTCTGAGCAAAGCTCCCCGTAAAAAGGGGGTGAAAGCCCGGCCTCTGCCGCGTAAGTTTCCCTTGGACATCCGCCAGTTTCAGAGGGTTCTTTCATGCTGTTTTCCCGTTTTGCGGCCCTGGGCCTTGCCGCCAGCCTTACCATCGCAACCCCAATCACCGGTCTTGCGGCCAGTTGCGGTAATACCTCTGCGGGGTTTGAGGCGTGGAAAGCGGAGTTTGCCCGCACCGCCAAACGCGCGGGCGTCCGTCAGGCGGGGCTCAATGCACTGGCGCAGACGCGTTATGCCACCGGCACCATCGCAGCGGATCGCAACCAGAAGAGCTTTAAATACAGTCTGGAAAAATTCATGCAGGTGCGCGGGGCCACGACCATCGTCGCACAGGGGCGCAAGCACAAGGCCCGCAATGCCGCGTTTTTTGCATCTCTGGAGCGCAAATATGGCGTGCCCGCAGGGTTGCTTATTGCCATTCACGGCATGGAAACCGCCTTTGGCAATTATATGGGCGACAGTCAGGTGGTCTCGTCCATCGTGACCCTGACCTATGATTGCCGCCGTTCGGAGTTTTTTGAGCCCCACGCCATTGGCGCGCTAAAGCTGGTGGATCAGGGTGCGATCACCATGGCGACCAAGGGCGCCAAACACGGAGAGCTGGGGCATACGCAGTTCCTGCCCGGCAACGCGCTGAACTACGGTCAGGACTGGAACCGCGACGGGCGGGTGGATTTCTATGACATGGGGGACGCCCTGGCCTCCACCGCTTATTTCCTGCGCAAGAAAGGCTGGCGTCCGGGCCGTGGCTATCAGCCGGGCGAGCCCAACTACAAAGTCCTGAAACAATGGAACGCCGCCACGGTCTATCAGCAATCGCTGGCGATCATGGGGCGGCAGATCGACGGCTGATCGAGTCTCCGCAAAGGGTTAAAAACAATCAACGCGCCGGTCGCGGGATTGTAAAAGCTGCGGCATCAATATGGCCGTGCGCCGCCAGTATTTCGACGCATTTTCAGCCCGCATCGCGCCGCTAAATCCATATCCCTCTGTTTTTATTAAAACTTTTTGATTGACGAAATATCGCGACCGAAGCCCCGGGAAATATTCAAAAACCGGCGGATACGCCCAATTTTCTGCGTGTTCGGCCTCTACATTGGTTGGGAACACAACCGATGGAGGATTTCACGGTGCTGGATCAGATTACACAGAATGTGTCCGCCACGGCCTTTCGCGGCAAGCTGGGCTTTTCCGAACGGGATGAGACGGCCCTGTCCACCGCCTGCACTCTGGTCGTGCAAACGCTTGAGGAATTTGGTCACGAGGTCGATCAGTTCCACGCCAAACGCGCCCATCGCGTCACGCTGGAATGCGATCACTATATCGTCGACCTGCGACACCGCCGCAGCCCTGCGCCCATGCGTCAGAGCGATGGCGTGGCCTGTCGCTGCCAGCTTGATGTGACCTTCACGCCCCGGTTCCCGGAGCGCACCGATGCCGAACTGACCGAAATGCTGCTGGCCCGCAGCCTGCAAGCGCTGTTGTCGCAGCTGGACGCCAGCTCTGTCGAATGGCTGGATACGGCGGTCATTCTGGACCGCGACGCGTTTCTCTCGGCCTTTGCCGCCGAGACCGCTGAGCCCGCGGAGGATGTGTCTGTGCGGGACATTCAGCTGCCGATCACCGATCCAAACGCCACAGCCGTGCCTCAGCCAACGCCCGAGGAGACCGATCTGGCACAGCCGATCCGCGCCTATGACACCTACGCCGCACGCCAAGGGACGTCGGAGAGTACCGCCGCACCGGCCGCGCCCCATACGACGGCCCAGCCCGGAAGCCCGCAGCGGTTTGCCCCGGTGGAGGAAACCTTTGGCAGCCTGACCGAAGCCTGCGACCGGATCATCGAGCGCCGCGATGGTCCCCGCCCGGCCCGGCATCTGGGCAACGCCTGTCGCAAGCTGGGCACCTCGCTGTCAAAGCGCGGATGGACCGCCAATACCACGTCGGCCTGGGTGCTGACGCTGGTGATGACCCTGCTCGCCCTGCCGCTTGGCATCACTGCGGCTGCGGTCAATCTGGTGCGCGGCGGCGACATGCGATTCAGCGTGCAGATGCTGGCGGTCATGGCCCTGTTGATGTTCCTGCAATCCTCCGGCCTGGTGCACGCCGCGCTATACTGACCGGTTGCACACACCTGAGATACGCCCCGTAACACATTCGTGTTGCGGGGTTTTATATTATGTGGCGCCCGCCACCGCCTGCCACTGTTGCAGCACATCGGCGCGACGCATCACGGTGGTGTGGATCGAAAACACCACTGCACGGCTCTGCGGCAGGCGGTAGATCGACTGCAATTCGCTGCGCATGTAGTGCTCGGTCTCCGGCGTCGAGGTGGCGCGTGGATCGCGCTCCAGCCTGGGTTGATGCAGGCTTGGGTCCGCATACCACAGCGCGTTGAAACGCCAGAGCGGCCGCCCCACCTGCACCCCGTCAAACAACCGCTGCACGCGGCGTGCAATCCCCGCGTCATAGTCTTTGACTGGCTCGTGGATCGCCAGCAGCGGTTTCATGAACTTTTCCGCAAGCGTCCAACTGGCGGGGAAACACAATACAGCCGCCGTCAGCACATGTTCATCGCCATCTTCGGGCCTCTCCAGGATACAGAAATCCTGCTGTGCGATCCGGCCAAGGGTCTCCATCGGCTGGGCGCGATTGATCGCAACCTTCACACCATCTGGCCGGGTGACGTGGTCTACATCAGTGTCTGCGCCATAGCGCACCGCCAGCACATGATCGAGCAACTCTTGCGCGGCTGGTGCGGCCCCCGCATCCATCGCCAATACCGCATCGGGGTGATCGCGCAGCAACCGCTCCCGCTCTGCCACTTGCGCGGCAAACCCGGCGTCAAAGCGCAGCCAATCCTCCGGCTTGAGCGGCTGAATGCCGGGCAATGGGCGCGGGGCAAGCGGATTATAGGGAATGGAGGTCTGGAGAATCTCTGTCATGTGCAAGCCATAGCACCGCTGTCGAAACTGTGCACGACTGTACAGTTTCTGGCCGCAGCCACTGTTTCAAACACGCCAGTCCCGCCAATTCGGCCAAAACGGACATGCTCCGGGTCGCATTTGGGAACGCCACGCCGCGCAAGCCCCGGCAGGCTGAGGCCAAAGAGCCAGGGAGGCGGAGATGAACGAACACTTTCGGGATCGTCGAAAGATCGACCCCAGCCGCGGGTCCGTGTTGGGCGACGGCAGCCCCAATGACAACGACCGGATCGAGATTGGTCCGACGCAGCTGGCGTTTTCGGAATGGACGGCGGCAGGGCTGGAGCTGCCCAATCTGGAGGCGATGCGCCACTACCGCTGGCAGCGGCTGACGCAGGCGATCGTGGAGCGCGGCTATGGCGGACTGCTGATGTTTGATCCGCTCAACATCCGCTACGCCACCGACAGCACCAATATGCAGCTGTGGAACACCCATAACCCGTTTCGCGCGCTGCTGCTGTGCGCGGATGGCTACATGGTGCTTTGGGACTACAAGAACTCGCCGTTTCTGTCGACGTTCAACCCATTGGTGCGCGAACAGCGCTCCGGCGCGGACCTGTTCTACTTTGATCGGGGCGACAAGGTGGATGTCGCCGCCGATGCGCTCTCGAATGAGATCCGCGTGCTGATCGGCGAACATGGCGGCGGCAATATGCGCCTCGCGGTGGACAAGGTCATGCTGCACGGGCTGCGCGCACTTGAGGCGCAAGGGTTCGAGGTCATGGAAGGTGAGGAAGTCACCGAAAAGGCCCGCGCAATCAAGGGCAAGGACGAGATCCTTGCCATGCGCTGTGCGTCCCATGCCTGCGAGACCGCCGTGCAGGCGATGGAAGATTTTGCCCGCGCCAATGTCGGCGATGGCAAGACCTCGGAGGATGACATCTGGGCGGTTCTACATGCGGAGAACATCCGCCGGGGGGGCGAATGGATCGAGACGCGGCTGCTGGCCTCCGGTCCGCGCACGAACCCGTGGTTTCAGGAATGCGGCCCGCGCATCACGCAGCGCAACGAGATCATCTCCTTTGATACCGATCTGGTGGGCAGCTACGGGATTTGCGTCGATATTTCCCGCAGTTGGTGGATCGGCGATCAAAAGCCGCGCCCGGACATGATCTATGCGATGCAGCATGCGCATGAACACATCATGACCAATATGGAAATGCTGAAACCGGGCGTGATGATCCCGGAGCTGACCGCAGGCACCCATGTTCTGGACGCAAAATATCAGGCGCAGAAATACGGCTGCCTGATGCATGGTGTGGGGCTTTGTGACGAATGGCCCTTGGTGGCCTACCCGGATCAGGCGGTGGCAGGTGCGTTTGACTATGCGCTGGAGCCGGGGATGGTGCTCTGTGTGGAGGCCTTGGTGGGCGAGGTCGGCGGCGATTTCTCTATCAAGCTCGAAGATCAGGTTCTGATAACCGAGGATGGATATGAGAACCTGACCACCTACCCCTTTGATCCCGCGCTCATGGGGCAGATATAATGTCTGCCCCTCACTGCGGCGGGTTTGGCCAGGGCAGATGGGCCAGAACCCCGTGATGGTCAGAGGCGAGTTTCGGCTGTATCTCGATCTCGCCTTTGCCGCCCGGGGCCAGCACATGATCAATACCGATTGGGTAATCGAGCGGCGGCAGATCAAATGTCGCCGCATAGGGGCCGACCCGCGCCATGCCGCCTGCCGCACCGATCTGCGCCACCGCATGGGACCAGCCCACGGCGTTGAAATCCCCGGCGAGGATCACCGGCCCGTCGAGGGTCTCCAGCCGCTTTACCACCCTGTCCACATGCTCTGCCTGCTCATGCGGCCAGGGCCACGGCAGGTGCAGCGCCGCCACCCAGAACCGCCCCGTTGGCCCCTCGATCTCCATCGCGGCCAGCCCGAGGTCCTCTGCACAGGCAAGCCTGTTGGTCGCCGTGACACCGCGCGCCAGCACCGCGACACCTCCGACCCGGCGAAACGGGCAGAACTGCTGTACTGGATAGTCGGCCCGCAAATCATCAAGGATCGGCATGTTTTCACGAGAGATTTCCTCCAGCGTGACGATATCCGCGCCTGAGATGCGAATGGCCTCTATCAGGGTCTCGTTGCCGTTGTTCCGCCACAGCATGTTTTTCTGATAGAGCGTGATCTGTGGTGTGCGCACCTCCGTCTCCGTGGGTGAATGGCCCAGCCAACTGACCAGCATCACCCCAGACGCCACCGCGCCGAGCATGGCCGCGCGCGCATCGCGGCGCAGTATAAAGGCACAGATCATCACAAGCCCGGCAAAGGGTACGCGAAACACCGCAAGGCTATCGCCAAGCGGATGCAGCGCGCCCAGAAAGCCGCCCGCCAAGGAGAGGGTGCTGAGAATCAACAGCGCCCAAATCCCGACGCGGCACAGTTTCAACATGCCGTTCACAGGTCCAGCCGCTCCCGCCAGAGCGGCCATTTGCGCGCCACAACCGCAACGCTTTCGGCCTCCTCGGCCAGCTGATCCAGCGGCACCCAGGCCAGCGCATGGGACTCCTCGCTTGCCGTAGGCTCCCCTGCCTCCGCCACAAAGAGATAGCGCACATCGTAATGCAAATGCGCCGGTTCCTTGGCCGAGGCCGGGATCTCATGCACATCGACGTCAAAGACCTCGTGCGCCAGCAGCCGGATACGGGACAGCCCGCTTTCTTCATAGGCCTCTTTGGTGGCGTTGAAACAGGCGTCCTGAATACCATCGCAATGACCACCCAATTGCAGCCAACGGTCGAGTTTTGCGTGATGGGTCAACAATACCGACGTGAGGTCCGGAGACAGCACGAAGGCAGATGCCGTGACATGGCCAACCTTCGGGTCGCGCTCAAACGCGCGGGGTTCATATGCGCAAAACCTCACGAGACGCGCCCACATGTCCCGATCACGCGCGTCCAGGGGCGTGAAACGTCCGATCCCCGCGATCATCTGCTCCGTGTTTTTATGCACGCCCATGTGACGCTCCTTCACCTTCCCGTGACGGTTGTGACAGCCGCCTTGCCGTGACCCTGACGTCGGCGCACCTTAGGGAAGCCGACCCACAAAAGCCAAGCCCCGAAAGCCTCGCCCATGCCCACCGAACGCATCAGTTTCACCGGCCACGCCGGACATGACCTTGCCGCGCGCCTCGACCTGCCCGAGGGGCCGGTGCTGGCCACCGCCCTTTTTGCCCATTGTTTCACCTGTTCCAAGGACATCCCCGCCGCCCGGCGGATTGCCGCGCGACTGTCGGCCATGGGGATCGCGGTGTTGCGGTTCGATTTCACGGGCCTTGGTCATTCCGGCGGCGAGTTTGCCAATACGAGCTTTACCTCCAATGTGGCGGATCTGATCGCGGCGGCACGCTATCTGGCCAGCCGCAACATGGCGCCCGACATGCTGATCGGTCACTCGCTGGGCGGTGCGGCAGTCTTGCGGGCACGCGCAGGCATCCCATCGGTCAAGAGCGTGGTGACGCTGGGCGCACCCTTTGATCCGGGTCATGTGGCGCATCACTTTGAAGACGCGCTTGAGGCGATCAATCGCGACGGGCAGGCAGAGGTGAGCCTCGGCGGGCGTCCTTTTGTGATCGGCAAGGAATTTGTCGATGACATCCGCCAGACCGAGCTCGGCGAAGCGGTGGCAGACCTTAGGGCTGCACTGCTGGTGATGCATGCGCCGCGCGATGCCACCGTTGGCATCGACAATGCCGCCGAGATCTTTCAGGCCGCGCGCCACCCCAAGAGTTTTGTCACCTTGGATGACGCCGACCATCTGATCACCGATCCTTGCGATGCGGAATATGCCGCAGACATGATCGCCACATGGGCCACACGCTATGTGGATATGAAGCCCCCAGCGCCCCCGCCCGGCGCACCCGAAGGCGTCATCCGCGTCACCGAGGCCGACCCGGAGGGGTTCTTGCAGGATGTGCAAAACGGCCCCTACCATCATGTGTTGGCAGATGAGCCCGAAGCCTATGGCGGCACCAATCGCGGGCTGTCGCCCTATGGGTTTGTGGCGGCGGGGCTTGGGGCCTGTACGTCGATGACGCTGAGGATGTATGCACGGCGCAAGGGCTGGCCGCTGGAAGGGATCAGCGTTGAGGTCTGCCATGACAAGGTCCATGCGCAGGACGCGATCCCGTCTGGCCCCGCCAAGATCGACCGGTTCATGCGGGTGATCCATTTGCAGGGCGATCTGGATCAGGAGCAACGCGCCAAATTGTTGGAGATTGCCGACAAATGCCCGGTGCATCGCACCCTTGAACAAAGCTCTCGGGTCGAGACACGGCTGGAAGATGCGCCAAAGCTTCCCGATATGTCTCAGGAAGGTCAGGACATGGACGCCGCAGCCATTTGATCGACATCAAGGCGCGGCCCGCGTTCCTCATTAGGGTTGCCACTGCCAGCAACAGGAGGACGCCCACCATGGGACTGATGCGCAAGCTGAGTGACAGCGCCGATCTCGTCAATGGAATGAGCCAGCGGCTCGGCATAGATCAGGCCGCGCGTCTGGCGCGTGACCCCGAAGGCGAGGCGCGCCGCCTGATGCAGATGGTGTCGCGCTGCGCTGGGTGTCTCGCGCAGGGGGCTTGCGGTGATCTTCAGGCCCGCCATGACCAACTGGCGACCTGTCCGGTCTATTGTGAGAACAAAGCCTGCTTTGAGGACCTCACACCACGCCTCTGACGGGGATTTTGGACAGCGGCTCGGCGCTGCTGCGGCGCGGCGCTTGCCGCCGGGGCATGGCTCGTCTATGAGAGCGCCATCTCTTCCACCGTCTTTGAAAGGTGCTGCTGCCTATGATCCCCCGCTACGCCCGCCCCGATATGGTTGCCGTCTGGTCCCCCGAGACCAAGTTCCGCATCTGGTACGAGATTGAGGCGCACGCCTGCGATGCCATGGCGAACCTCGGTGTGATCCCGCGCGAAAACGCGGAGGCGGTCTGGAAAGCCAAGGACGTCGAGTTCGACGTCGCCCGCATCGACGAGATCGAAGCCGTCACCAAACATGACGTCATCGCCTTTCTGACCCATCTGGCCGAGCATGTCGGATCGGAAGAAGCCCGCTTTGTGCATCAGGGCATGACCTCCTCGGATGTGCTTGATACCTGTTTCAACGTGCAGCTGACCCGTGCTGCCGACCTGTTGATGGTCGGCATGGACAAGCTCCTGGACGCGCTCAAAAAACGCGCGCTTGAACACAAGGACACCGTGCGGGTTGGCCGCAGCCACGGCATCCACGCCGAACCCACCACCATGGGTCTGACCTTTGCGCGGTTCTATGCGGAGATGGACCGCAACAAGAAACGCCTGATCGCCGCACGCGAGGAAATCGCCACCGGTGCGATCTCCGGCGCCGTGGGCACCTTTGCCAATATCGATCCGCGCGTCGAAGAACACGTCTGCGAACAACTGGGCCTGAACCCGGAGCCGATCTCCACTCAGGTGATCCCGCGCGACCGTCACGCCATGTTCTTTGCCACACTCGGTGTGATTGCCTCCTCGATTGAAAACATCGCGATCGAGATCCGCCACATGCAGCGCACTGAGGTGCTCGAAGGAGCCGAGTTCTTCTCCATGGGCCAAAAGGGCTCCTCGGCGATGCCGCACAAGAAGAACCCGGTTCTCACAGAAAACCTCACCGGCCTCGCCCGTCTGGTGCGCATGTCGGTGGTCCCGGCGATGGAAAACGTGGCGCTTTGGCACGAGCGTGACATCTCGCATTCCTCGGTGGAGCGCGGCATCGGCCCTGACGCCACCGTGACGCTCGATTTTGCGCTGCACCGTCTGGCCGGCGTCATCGACAAGATGCTGGTGTTCCCGGAGAACATGCTGGAGAACATGAACAAATTCCCGGGTCTGGTGATGTCCCAGCGCGTGCTGCTGGCCCTGACACAGGCCGGTGTCAGCCGCGAGGATGCCTATTCCATGGTCCAGCGCAACGCGCTCAAGGTCTGGGAAGAGCGCGTCGATTTCCGCGAATTGCTGCTGGCCGATCCCGAGGTGGTTGCCGCTCTGGGCGAGGATGGCGTCAACGAGAAGTTCGACATGGGCTATCACACCAAGCACGTCGACACGATCTTCAAACGGGTGTTTGGCGAATAAGCCCGCCCTCACGCGCACAGATTGAGCCCCGCCCTCACCGGCGGGGTTTTTTATGTGGGTTCTGAAGGCCCTGCCCCGTGCCGCTCACATCGCGCTGCAAATTGATCGACAAAATCGATCACAGCGCGGCGGTTCTGCGGCGCCTGCAACAGGGTATCGATTTCGCCCGGGGAGGTCTGCATCAGCTCGAACCGCAGGAACACGTCATCGAAAAAGCGCGAACTGACCGTAGAAAACACGGTCCGCAACTGCGCCAGCATGTCGTCGCCACGATGCGACGCATGCATCAGGGCGATGGGCTTTGCGATGATCTCCTCGCGCGAGACCAGCCAGTCGATGGCGTTCTTGAGCCCGCCCGGGAGCGCCCGGACATATTCCGGGCTTGAAATGATCAGACCATCGCTGCGCCCGACCCGGGCCGCGAAATCCTCGACCGCCGGCGGCAGGGCGTGTTGCTCCAGATCTGGCGAGAACACTGGCAGCCTGGCCAGCCCCGCAAACACACTCACGGTGTGAGCGGGAGATACGATCCCGGACACCGCCCGCAGCAGAGCGGTATTGGTCGACGCGCGGCGCGCACTGCCAGAAATCGCCATAAACTCCATGTCGCCTCTATAGGGGCGGATCTGTGGGGCCACAATGACAGCTTTTGCACGGTACAATCCTGCACACTCCTGCGCGCCTCTATGCCCCGGCGGAGTCACCGACCTGCACCCGGGGTACGTCCGCGGGCCCGGCACTGTATTTTGCCACTCACGGTTTCGTGAACGAATGTTTTGCGCAGCAGGCGTGTTTTCAGCGTAACCCCATTAGACAGACGCACAGGAGGTATTCATGCGTTTCACAGCTCTCACCCTCGCCCTGGCCCTGCCCTTGTCGGCTTTTGCAGCCGGCAGCGATTCAACAACACCGCCCACACCCTCTGACACCACCAAGAAATGCTGGGGCAAACGGGTCTGGGACGAGGACGCCCAGAAATGCGTCAAACCGGAAGAATCATCCATGAACGGCCAGCAACTGCTGGAGACCGCCCGCGAGCTGGCGTATCTGGAGCGCTACGAGGATGCACAGGCGGTGCTGGCCGCGCATCCGGATCAGACGGATAGCCGTGTCCTGACCTATTGGGGGTTCACCAACCGCAAGATGGGTCAGGCCGAGGCCGCAAACGCATATTACACCCAAGCCATCGCGCAGGACCCCGATAACATCCTGGCCCGCAGCTACATGGCGCAAGGCTTTGTCGCCAATGGCGAATATGCGCAGGCGCTGTCGCAGTGGAAGGAAATCAAGGCCCGTGGCGGCGAAGGCACCTGGGCCGAAGCCTCGCTGCGCCGTGCAATTCAGACGGGTGTGACCGTTAACTACTAAGCTTCAGGCTTTCTTTACTGCTGACGGCCTATCTTGTGATCTGACAGAAAGAGAATCTTTTCGGGTCAAGGTTCAAGAATGGAACAATCATCAGCCTTAGCGCTCCCCATGGCATCACCGGATATGGGGCTTGGCGATTTCGCGCCAGCCGCACCGGCACCAGCCCTCTCGGGGGGTGCGCCCCAACTGAGTGGCAAAGCAAAAGCGGCAATCGTCGTGCGACTTCTCCTCAACGAGGGGGCAGATGTGCCCCTGGAAGAGTTGCCGGACGATCTCCAGCTGGAACTCACGCAGCAGATGGGCAAAATGCGTCTGGTGGATCGCCAGACGTTGCATGCGGTGGCAGCCGAATTTGCAGAGCAACTCGAAAACATCGGGTTGTCCTTTCCCAACGGTCTGGCCGGTGCGCTGACCGCGATGGAAGGCAAGATCAGCCGCCACACCCACAGTCGACTGCGCAAAGAAGCCGGCGTGCGTCAGTTCGGCGACCCTTGGGAGCGCCTGCGCAACCTGCCGCCAGAGGACCTGGCGGATCTGGCCAAGGCGGAAAGCACCGAGGTCGCGGCGGTCCTGCTGTCGAAGATCGACACCGCCAAGGCGGCGGAGATGTTGCAGCATCTGCCGGGCCCCCTGGCACGGCGCATCACCTATGCGGTCAGCCAGACCAGCAACGTGACGCCGGACACCGTCGACCGCATTGGCCTGTCGCTGGCGTCGCAGATCGAGGCGCGTCCGCAGGTCGCCTTTGAACAGACGCCGGGCCAGCGCGTCGGTGCGATCCTCACCCAATCCGCCGCTGCCAAGCGCGAGGAGGTGCTGACCGCGCTCGACGAGGAAGATCAGGAGTTTGCCACCGACGTGCGCAAGTCGATCTTCACCTTCGCGCTGATTGCCCAGAAGGTGGAACCGATGGATGTGCCCAAACTGGTGCGTGCTCTGGGTCCGCAGGAACTGACCACCGCGATCGCCTTTGCCACCGAAGAGGACGATGTGGCCTCCGTCACCTTCCTGCTGGAAAACATGTCCACACGGATGGCCAACAACCTGCGCGAAGAGGCCAACCAGCTGGGTCGCGTCAAACGGACCGAGGGCGAGGCCGCATTTGGCCTGATCGTCAACATGCTGCGCGAGATGGTCGTCAATGGCGACATCGAGCTGAAATCGGACGAGGAAGAATCATAACCCGGGGCCACATGCGCCCCGGACTGCGCGCCTGTCCCCCTGCCCGCAGGGGGATGCGCGTTTGTTGTCAGGGGTTTCTTGTATATGGCCGCAACCGGCTCTATGATCCTGCGTTGCGTGACAGCGACCAGGAGCCAGACACCGCATGCCCGTTGACTCGTCGGAGCTGACATTTTCCCAACGCGCCAAGTACTTTGCGATCAATCTGGCCCTGCGCGGGCTGATTGGCGGACTAAAGCTGATCCCCTATCGCAGGCGCGTCCCGGCCATGGGCTGGGTGCTGCGCAAACTGGCGCCGCTGATCGGGTTTCACAAGCGCGTGCGACGCAACCTCGCCTATACCCGCCCGGATCTGCCTGCCTCCGAGGTGGAGAGCCTGTGTCATCAGGTTGCAGACAATGTGGGCCGCACCCTCGCCGAACTCTATGCCGGCGCGCCTTTCTGGGCCCGCGCCAAGTCCGCCCCGCTGACCGGACCAGGTGTCGCCACGCTGGAGGCTGCCCGTGCCGCCGGCCGCCCGGTCGTGCTGGTCACCGGGCATTTTGGAAATTACGATGCGGCGCGCTCGAAGCTGGTCCAGATGGGGTTCAACATGGGCTCGCTCTACCGGCGCATGGCCAACCCCTATTTCAACGACCACTATGTCAAGGCGATCTCCGCCACCGGCAAGCCGATGTTCGAACAGGGCAAGCGCGGCATGGTCGAGATGGTGCGCCACCTGAAGGCGGGCGGCAATATTGCCATCGTCGCGGACATGCACGCCATGGGCGGTCAGTATCTGCCGTTCTTTGGGCGCCCGGCGCTGACCTCGACGGTTCCGGCGGAACTGGCGCTCAAATACAACGCGGTCTTCTTGCCGATCTATGGCGTGCGGCAAGCCAACGGGCTGGATTTCGAGGTGCATGTCGCCGCGGAAATCCCGCACTCCGACCCGCTCACCATGTCCCAGGCGGTCTGTGACGACCTGGAGCGCATGGTGCGCGCGCATATGGGGCAATGGTTCTGGCTGCACCGGCGTTGGAAGCCGATCTACGACACGCCGCACCCAGATTACGCGTCACCCCAACAGGGCGAAGGCTAGGTCACTCGACCCGCGCCGCCGCCAGGATCGGGCCATAGGGCCATTCCTGCACCAACACCGCCGCCGGCAGATCCTCGGCAAGCGTTACCGAGAGTTCCAGCGGCGCCGCGCCATCCCAATCCGCCAGCACCTGGTGGCGTTCCACCACATTGGCGTAATCAATGCTGTGACCGGCAAGCTCACCCCGTTTGATGTCCACCCGGCGCATCGGCATATATTGCACCAGCTGCACCCGCAGATCCTCGGCACCCCCGTCCGGCAGTTGCGGCAGCGACACCGTCAGCGTCCGCCCGTCCAGCGCGACCGACAGCTTTGCGCGTGGCTTGTGGCCGAGGTAGTTCTCCATCGCCTCCGCCAATTGCATGGCATCGGCGCCAACCACATCCTCGCGCCCCATGATGATCATCTGCGGCGTATAGATCATGTTCCGCTCGCCCACATGCGCATAGCCGCGCTGCCGGTCCGTATGAGCGGGATCTGCAAAAATATCGCGCCAGCCGATATAGTCCCAGTAATCAACGTGATAGGCCAATGCCAGCACGTCCTCGCGCTGCGCCAGACGCTGCAACAGCTCATCCGCCGGAGGACAGGAGGAACAACCCTGCGAGGTATAGAGTTCCACAACAACAGGCGATGGATCTGCCGCAACCGGTGGCGTGACAGCGCAAACTGCCGCAAAAATCAGAGAGGAAAGCGAAATAAGCCGCATGAGTCGCCCGTAAGATTGTTAGGATTAACGGTGTAAGCGCCCCGCTCATCAATGGCCAATCAATCATTCTTGAGAGCAGGCGCCAAAACACACCAAAACAGTGTACTATGGTATACAATTTTTCGCCATGCAGCCTATATCCTATTGAATGAAGCACCTGCATGATGCAGATACATCGCAGCGAAGTCCCTATTTGTCATTTTTGAGGGAGGCCAATATGCCCATCACCGTCGGACAGGACACAGCCAAGACCCGTAGGACGCTCAGCGTCAACGGCGCGTCTATCTCCTATTATTCCATCCCGGCAGCCACCGAAGCGGGGCTTGGTGATTTCACCAAACTGCCTGCCGCGCTCAAGGTCGTGCTGGAAAACCTGCTGCGGTTTGAGGATGGCGGGTTCTCCGTCTCCACGGATGACATCAAGGCCTTTGGCGACTGGGCCAAGAATGGCGGCAAGAACCCGCGCGAGATCGCCTATCGCCCGGCCCGCGTGCTGATGCAGGATTTCACCGGCGTGCCCGCGGTGGTCGATCTCGCCGCGATGCGCGACGGGATCAAGAACCTCGGCGGTGATGCCAACAAGATCAACCCGCTGGTGCCCGTCGATCTGGTCATCGACCACTCGGTGATGATTGACGAATTCGGCAACCCGCGCGCCTTCCAGATGAATGTGGACCGCGAATACGAGCGCAACATGGAGCGCTACCAGTTCCTGAAATGGGGTCAGACCGCGTTTGAAAACTTCCGCGTTGTGCCCCCGGGGACAGGCATCTGCCACCAGGTGAACCTGGAATACCTGGCGCAGACCGTCTGGTCGGACAAGGATCAAAACGGCGAGGACGTCGCCTATCCCGACACGCTTGTGGGCACCGACAGCCACACCACCATGGTCAATGGTGCTGCCGTTCTGGGCTGGGGCGTCGGCGGGATCGAGGCCGAGGCCGCGATGCTGGGTCAGCCGATCTCCATGCTGATCCCCGAGGTTGTGGGCTTTGAGCTGACCGGCGAGATGGTCGAAGGCACCACCGGCACCGACCTGGTGCTGAAGGTGGTTGAAATGCTGCGCGAGCTGGGCGTGGTGGGTAAATTCGTCGAATTCTACGGCTCGGGTCTGGACAATCTGCCGCTGGCGGATCGCGCGACCATTGCCAATATGGCGCCTGAATATGGCGCCACCTGCGGCTTCTTCCCGATCGACAATGAGACCATTCGCTACCTGCGCAACACCGGCCGCGACGAAGACCGCATCGCGCTGGTGGAGGCCTATGCCAAGGAAAACGGGTTCTGGCGCGATGAAAACTACGCGCCGATCTATACCGACACGCTGAGCCTCGACATGGGTACCATCGTGCCTGCGATCTCCGGCCCGAAACGGCCGCAGGATTATGTGGCGCTGGACGCCGCCGCGCCTGCATTCAAGAAAGTGGTGTCGGATTATCGCGGCGTCGATGCCTCTGCCGACGCCACCGACATGGCGTCCGAAGGCCCCGCCCCGACCGCGCCCGCAGATCCCTGCAAATCGCACCCCGTCGAGGGCGAGGAGTTCGAACTACGTGACGGTTCTGTGGTGATCGCCTCGATCACCTCCTGCACCAACACCTCCAACCCCTATGTGATGATCGGCGCCGGTCTGGTGGCGAAAAAGGCGCATGAGCTGGGCCTGAACCGCAAACCCTGGGTCAAGACCTCGCTGGCACCGGGTTCGCAGGTCGTCTCTCACTATCTGGAGGCCGCAGGGCTGCAAGAGCATCTGGACGCCATCGGATTCAACCTTGTGGGCTATGGCTGCACCACCTGTATCGGCAACTCCGGCCCGATCCAGAAAGAGTTCTCCGAGGCGATTGCCGAGGGCGATCTGGTCGCCACCTCGGTGCTGTCCGGCAACCGCAACTTTGAGGGCCGCATCAGCCCGGATGTGCGCGCCAACTACCTCGCCTCGCCGCCACTGGTGGTCGCCTACGCGCTGGCGGGCGACATGAATGTCGATCTCGTCAACGATCCGCTGGGACAGGACAAGGACGGCAATGACGTCTACCTGAAGGACATCTGGCCCACCCAGAAGGAGATCGCCGATCTGGTCGAGGCCACCGTGACCCGCGAGGCATTCCAGTCCAAATACGCCGACGTCTTTAAGGGTGACGAGAAATGGCAGGGCGTGGAGACCACCGAGGCCGAAACCTACGACTGGCCCGCCGCCTCGACCTATATCCAGAACCCGCCCTATTTCCAGGGCATGGGCGCGGAGCCGGGCACCATTCAGGACGTCGTCGGCGCCAAGCCTCTGTTGATCCTTGGCGATATGGTCACCACCGACCACATCTCTCCGGCGGGGTCCTTCGCGACCACCACTCCGGCGGGCAAATATCTGCTGGACCGTCAGGTGCAGCCGCGCGAGTTCAACTCTTATGGCTCGCGTCGCGGCAATCACGAGATCATGATGCGCGGCACCTTCGCCAATATCCGCATCAAGAACGAGATGCTCGACGGTGTCGAAGGCGGCTATACCAAAGGCCCCGATGGCGCGCAGACCTCGGTCTATGAGGCGTCGATGGCGCATCAGGACGCGGGCACCCCGCTGGTGGTCTTTGGTGGCGAGCAATACGGCGCGGGCTCCTCGCGTGACTGGGCAGCCAAGGGCACCGCACTCCTAGGCGTCAAGGCGGTGATCGCCGAGAGCTTTGAACGTATTCACCGGTCCAACCTCGTCGGGATGGGCGTCATTCCGTTTGAATTCACCGGCGGTGACACACGCAAATCGCTCAAGCTCACCGGCGATGAAACGGTCGACATTCGCGGGCTGGAAACGGTCAAACCGCTGCAAGAGGTCGACTGCGATATCACCTATGGCGATGGCACCAAGACCACCATCACCCTCAAATGCCGCATCGATACCGCGCCGGAAATCGAATACATCGAAAACGGTGGCGTGCTGCATTACGTGCTGCGCAGGCTTGCAAAAAGCTGATCGCACCATTTTTTAACATTGTGGAAAGGGCGGCACAGTTGGCCGCCCTTTTTCGCTTTATTGCAATTGGTAATACTCAGATAACCAAAAGCCACCTATGCTCTCCCTATAAATAGCGAGGCGAACGCGAGGCGTCACAATGATCGCAGTCATAACGAAATACTACCCGCTCCGGGACAAGTTCGACGAGGTGCTCGACTGTGCCGCGGCTCTCGCCCGTGACGAGTCCGGGCGGCGCGTTGGCTGCTATGAAACGCGGCTCTTTGCAGCGCGCGAAAGCGGCGAAATCAAGTCGATCAGCCTCTGGCACAGCCAGCAGGTGTTTGAGGACTATCTTGATGCTGTGGTGTCCGGCGATGACCTGATGGAGTTCCAGTCCACCTACCTGCGCCGCGAAATCGACACGCAAGTCTATGAAACGGTCGACACCGAACTCTCCGCGTCTCTGGCCTCCGACATGGCGCCTGAGTGTCGGACCGGCACCTGATCAGCGCTTCTGCGCCGGGTCCCGGATCGGGGTCTTGCACAAGCCGCGCGCGTGGCGTTGACTGACCGCATCCAGTTCCGGAGGTTTCATGCGACGCACCGTCCTCGTCACCGGCGGCACCTATGGTCTCGGCCGGGCCATTTCCGCCGAACTTGCCCGCGATCACAATATCCTGCGGTCCTATCGCAAGACCGCACCGGGTGATGATCTGGAGGCCCAGGACAATGTTGTCTCCTGCCCCTGCGACCTGTTGCAAGACGGCAGTGCCGAGGATCTGGTGGCACGCGCCCTGGATCAATTCGGCCGCATCGATGTCATCGTGAACAATGCGGGGCTGGTTCAGAGCACCCCGAAAGAGCGCTTTGATGCCGATGCGCACCAGAACGTGTTCGCGCTGAATGCGATCGCGCCGCAGGCCCTGCTGACCGCAGCGCTGCCACACCTGCGCGCAGGTGCCGCGATCGTCAGTATTTCCTCGGTGAATGCGGTGCTGCCGCCGCAGGGCGCGGCCAGCTATGGCGCCAGCAAGGCCGCGCTCAATCTCTGGACCAGGGCGATGGCCAAGGAACTCGGCCCGCAGGGCATCCGCGTCAATGCGGTGGCACCGGGGGCGATCAACGTTCCCGAAGCACCCCGATCCGACGAGTTGACGCAACTGTTTGTCAAGGACACCGCCCTTGGACGCCCCGGCACGCCGGAAGACATCGCAAAGGCGGTGCGTTTTCTGGCCTCGGACGAGGCCAGCTTCATCACCGGTGAGATCCTGACCGTCGCGGGCGGCTACCGGCTCTGAGCATCGTCAGTACGCTGCGTGAAAGATCTGGCGGCTGTGCTGCGGGGTTTCGACCTCATCCAGCAGGGCCACGGCAAAATCCTCTGCCGAAATGCGGCTGTTGCCCTCTTCGTCCGTCATGAACTGCCGGCCACCAAGGCGGAACGTGCCGGTGCGTTCACCGGGTTCGATCAGACCGGCCGGTGCCATCACCGTGTAGTTCAGATCGCTGGCGGCGATCTTTTCATAGGCCTGGCGCATGCCCTGCGCTTCGCTGCGGTAGGGCTCTGGCACCACCTCCGCCACCGGGCTGCCGTCGGGCAGGTTGAGCGATCCGGCTCCGCCCACGACCACGATGCGGTTCTGCCCCAGCGCCGCTATCAAAGCATCCGCATAGGCGTTGGATTCCGCGATCGCATCGCCGGTGCTGCGCGGGCTGACGGCGGTAATGGTCACATCCGCAGCCTCTGCCTGCGCCGCAAGCGCCGCGGTATCCTCCAGCGCCACCTGCACGGCGGTGACACCGTCCCGGAGGGCTGAGGTCTCGGGGCTGCGGCTGCCAATGGTGACATCGTGACCGCGCGACAGGGCTTCGGTTACGATCCGGCTGCCGATCATGCCGGTGCCGCCTAGAACAAAGAGCTTCATCTGGTCTCTCCAAATTGATAGTTACTGATAAGAACTACCTAAGTGCAGAGAACCGCGCCCGGAATACGCATGTTTTGGGCACATAGTTACCTGAAAGGAACCGCCATGGGACGTCGTCGCGCTGTGGATTACGATTGCGCCGTCCGGGATGTGCTGGACCGCATCGGAGATGCATGGTCCGTTCTGGTCATCCTTGAACTGTCCAAAGGCCCGTGTCGTTTCAATGCCTTGCGCAGGGTTATTGATGCGATCTCGCAACGTATGCTGTCGGTGACGCTGCGCAATCTGGAACGCGACGGGCTGGTCGCGCGTCAGGTTCTGGACCTGTCCCCGCCGCAGGTGGAATACAGCCTGACCGCGCGCGGCCACTCCCTGCACGCCGCCATTGGCCAATTGGCGCAATGGGCCGAACACAATCAGCCCGGCATCCGCGCCTCCCGCGCTTCTTATGACGCGCGAGAGGCCGTGACCTCCTGATTTCGAACTGTGAAGGAGGGGCCGCGCCTATTGCGCCGCCTTTTCCATCGCCGGGCGAATGGTCTCTTCCAGTACCCGGCTGGTGATCGGCCCGGCAAAGCGCAGCACGATGGTGCCTTCGCCGTCAATCACATAGGTTTCCGGCACGCCGTACACCCCCCAGTCCAGCGCCATACGGCCCTGCTCGTCCCGGCCGACTGCGGCGTAAGGATCGCCCAGTTCCTCAAGGAAGCTCTGCGCGTTGCCCAGCTGATCCTTGTAATTCACCCCGTAAATCGGCACGCCCTCTTCCGAGAGCGCTGTCAGGCTGGGGTGTTCGGCGCGGCAAGGACCACACCAGCTGGCCCAATAGTTCACCAGCTTGACCTCACCATCGCGCAGTGCGGCGTCGTCAAAATTCTCTTTGCCAGGGAACTCGCTCAGCGCCACCGGCGGGGCGGTTTTGCCTTCGCGCGCCGAGGGCAGGCTTTCGGGATCTTCACGGCCCATCCCCACGAGGGCGAGGCCCACAAAGGCTGCAAACACCACGACAGGAATGGCCATCATCGGCGAAATCTTAGCCATTGCGGCGCATCCTTTCCTCAACCTGTTTCAGGTCTGCCCGTACTTTTGCGCCGCGCATCAAGGTCATCACCAAGAGCGCCAGCAACAGCAGCAGCGATACCCCATAAGCGGACAGCACGGTGTCGGCATATTTCCCCAGATCAGGCATCCATCATCCTTTCCCGCGCGATCAGTGCAGACATCCGGCGCGCGCGAATCTCGGTGCCGGTGCGATAGAGCACCAGCGCAATAAACAACAAGCCAAACCCGGCCATGCAGGCATAAAGCGGAAAGGCAAAAACGTCCGCGACATTCTCTTCCTTATCAAGCGACAGCGATGCCCCCTGATGCAGGCCCTGATTCCAGAAATTCACCGCATAACGCGACAGGACAGCAAAGACCGACCCCACCAAGCAGAGGATCGAGGTCAGATCCGCGGCGGTATCGGGATTATCAATCGCTTCCCACAGCGCGATATAGCCAAGGTAGAACAGGAACAGCACGAGAAATGAGGTAAGCCGCGGATCCCACGCCCACCACGTGCCCCACATCGGTTGGCCCCAGATCGCGCCGGTGATCAGCGCAATCAGCGTCATCACCACCCCCACGGGGGCGGCGGCCTTGGCGGCCAGTGCGCTCACGTGATGGCGGCGGATCACCCAGATCAGCGAGGCCACCAGCATCATGAACCATGCATTGATTGCCATCAGCGCGGCGGGCACATGCAGGTAGATGATCTTGACGGTAGAGCCCTGCCGGTAATCATCCGGCGTGAAGAAAAACCCCCAGATCAACCCGCCCACAATACATGCACCTGCTGCCACCCAGAGGGCTGGCAACACGCGCGCGCTGGTGCGCAGGAACTTCTTCGGATTGGCATATTCCCAGATCGACATGGTGGCTATCTAGCTCTTGTTTCCGGTCATCACAATCACCGCCATCAGCGCAAATTGACGCGCAGCACAGCAGCGGAGGCAAAGGGCAAAAGGGCGATGGTGCCAAGAGTAATCCCGGCCAACATCAACAGGGGCGTTTCCACGCTCATACCTGAGGCCCCCCGGCGGGCGACTTCGGCGCCAAAAATCAACGTCGGCACGTAAAGCGGCATCACCAGAAGCGACAACAGCAAGCCGCCACGTTTCAGCCCCACGGTCAGCGCCGCGCCAAAGGTGCCAACCACCGACAGGGCCGGGGTGCCAATCAACAGCGACAGCGTGATCCAGAGGTATCCGCCGGCAGGCAGGTTCAACAGCACGCCCAGCACAGGCGCGGCCAGAACCAGCGGCAGCCCGGTGGTCAGCCAATGCGCCAGGGCCTTGATGCTCAACACGCCTTCGAGCGGCAAGGGGGCCGTGGCCAGCAAATCGAGCGAGCCATCCTCCCAATCCAGCGCCAGAAGGCGATCCAGCGACAACAGGCACGCCAACAAGGCTCCGAGCCACAAAATCCCCGGCGCAATCAGCGACAGCGTGTCGGAGTTCGGCCCGACCGAGAACGGCACCATCACCGTCACGATCAAAAAGAACGCAAGACCCAAGCCAAAGCCGCCCCCGGCGCGAAAGGCCAGCCGCAAATCCCGAACCAGCAGCGCGATCACAAGAAGCCCCCCGCGTCATCCGCATCATAGGCCGGAAGCTTTGCCTTGAACGGGGCAAGGTCCAGAACACGCCCCTCGATCCCGAGGTCGATATGGGTCGCCATGATCGCCGCTCCGCCCGCCGCGAGATGGGTGCGAATGGTCGCGGCAAACAGCTGAACGGAGGCTGCATCCAAACTGACGGTGGGTTCATCCAAAATCCACAGCCGCCGGCCCGTGACCATCAGCCGCGCCAGGGACAGGCGGCGCTTTTGCCCCGCCGACAGCCCCCCGGCCGGACGGTCCCGCAGCGTGGCTAGATCAAACGCCCTAATCGCAGCGTCAGGGTCGCCGCCCCCAAACACCCGCGCCCAGAAGGCGAGGTTTTCATCCACCGTCAGCGTCAACTTCAGCCCGTCCGCATGGGCCGCATAGGCGATGTCCTCAACGTCCCCGAGGATTTCACCACAGAGCGGCGGCTGCAGGCGGGCCAGCGTGCGCAACAGCGTGGTCTTGCCAATCCCGTTAGGACCGCGCAACACCAGCGCCTCACCGCCCGAGAGCGCAAATTGCACCCCTGCCAGCACCGGCATCCCGCCCCGGCTTACGCCCAGATCCCTGACCTCAATCATGTTTGTTCCGATGTATTGTTCTTCTGGCCCAACGCCTTATCACGGCTCAGCAAAAGCAGCGATCGCCTCGCACCGCCTTGCGCCAGATCAAACCGGCAGCGCTGCCAGCGCAATGCGGCGGCCTTCGGACAACAGCACATTATAGGTACGGCAGGCGGCAGGAGAGTTCATCACCTCGACGCCCAATCCCGCCTCTTCCAGCACCTGACGCAGATCGCCGGGAATATGCGCAATTTCCGCGCCGGTGCCGATGAACAGCACATCCACCTCGCCAACCAACGCCAGCAAGGGCGCCTGATCCGTGAACCCGCCCCAGCTGGAGGTGCCCTTGGCCCCGGTCAGGATGGCGCCGTCCCTGACCTCACCACCGACACGAAAGAAGCCGGGACCATACCCGTCGATCGGAACGGCGTCGGAATAGACCACTTCATTGAGGCGCATGGGAGACTCCTTGCTGAGGTTTACCGAGGTGAATACCACGCCGGCCACGGCGCTGAAACCGGCAAGTGCGGATGCGAGGCTCTGCCTCGCGCTCCGAGGTATTTGGGAAAAGATGAAACCGTCTCCTACCCCGGAACGCAAACAGCCGCAGCACGAGGCCGCGGCTGTCTCTGTCGCATGAGGCCCAATCAGGCGTCGATATTGGCGAATTGATTGCCGGTGGTGTCGTTGTTCTTGGTCCAGTCGCGCTTCACGCCCAGCCAGAGCAGGATGGTGGAGGCCACGAAGATCGACGAATAGGTCCCGACCACAACGCCCCAGATCATCGCAAAGACAAACCCGCGGATCACATCGCCGCCCAGGACATAGAGCGAGATCAGCGCCAGCAGCGTTGTCACAGAGGTCATCATGGTCCGGCTCAGGGTCTCGTTGATCGAGATGTTCAGGACCTCGGCCAGCGGCTTTTGCTTGTAGCGGCGCAGGTTCTCCCGCACCCGGTCAAACACCACCACAGTATCGTTCAGCGAATAGCCGACGATGGTCAGAAGGGCCGCGATGATCGCAAGGTCGAACTTGATCTGCAATTCGGAGAAGACACCGATGGTCAGGATCACGTCGTGTACCAGTGCGGCCACAGCACCAAGGGCGAACTGCCATTCGAACCGCAGCCAGATATAGATCAGCACCGCGCCGATCGCCAGCGCCACCGCAATGACCGCGGTCTGCACCAGCTCTCCCGAGACCTTGGGGCCGACGCTTTCAACCGAGATGAACTTGATCCCGGGCGCAACCGCATCCAGCGCCGCCTGCACATCCGCAATCACGGCGCTGGACAGGGCTTCGCCATCCTCCTGCGCCTCGATACGGATCATCGCCACGTGCTGGTCTTCGTCAAAGGTCGGGTCGAACACCTCGGTTATGCTGATGTCGCCCAGCTCCAGCGGGGCAATGGCATCGCGGTAGACCCCGATATCGAGATCCTGCTTCGCCTCGGTGCGGATCGTGGTGCCGCCCCGGAAGTCGATGCCGAAGTTCAGCCCCTGCAGTGCAAAGGAGGCAAAGCCGATCACCACCATCAATGCAGAGATGCCGAGCCAGACTTTCCACAGCCTGAAGAAATCAAAGGAGGTCCCTTCGGGTACCAGTTTCAAGCGCATCGGTTACACCTCGATGGTTTTGGGACGGCGACGTTCGAACCACATCACGATGATCAGTCGGGTGACGAAAATCGCGGTGAAGACCGAGGTCAGAATGCCGAGGCCAAGGGTAATGGCAAAGCCACGCACCGGGCCGGAGCCCATGGCAAAGAGGATCACGGCGGTGATGAAGGTGGTGATATTGGCATCCACGATCGCCGAGAGCGCCTTGGAATAGCCCTCGTCGATGGCCTTGGCGGGACCCCGCCCTGCCTTCAGCTCCTCGCGGATTCGTTCAAAGATCAGCACGTTGGCATCCACCGCCATCCCCACCGTCAGAACGATACCGGCAATCCCCGGAAGGGTCAGCGTGCCGCCGATCAGGCTCAGCGCGCCAAAGATCAGGGCGATGTTCAGGATCAGCGCCACATTGGCAAAGACACCAAACATCCCGTAGCTCAGCACCATGAACACCAGCACGCCCGCAAAGGCGACAACCGTGGCCACCTTGCCGGCATCAATGCTGTCCTGGCCAAGCTCCGGGCCGATGGTGCGTTCTTCGAGGAACTGCAATTCCGCCGGCAGCGCACCGGCGCGCAGCAGGACCGCCAGTTGGGTGCTGTCCTCCACGGTGAAGTTGCCGGTGATGATGCCGGAGCCACCGGGGATGTGCGAGCGGATCACCGGGGCGGAGATCACCTCGTCATCGAGGACAATGGCAAAGGGCGCGCCGATGTTCTGGGCGGTATAGTCGCCGAATTTACGCGCACCGGCGGTGTTGAAGCGGAAATTGACCGCGGGCTGGCCGTTCTGGTCAAAGGCGGGCTGCGCGTCGACCAGTTCCTCGCCGGTGACCACAGGCGCGGATTCCACCGTGTAGTAGGTGCCCGGCTCGTCGATCGACGGGATCACCTTGTTGCCAATACCGGCAGCCTCGTCGGGGTCGGAGCCACGGCTGACCACCGGATTGAAGGTCAGCTGTGCGGTGGTGCCGATGATCTCTTTCAGCTCGGCCGCGGACCCGATGCCCGGCACCTGGATGAGGATCCGGTCGCTGCCCTGACGCTGAATGGTGGGCTCACGGGTGCCAACCTCGTCGATCCGGCGGCGGATGATTTCCAGCGACTGGCGCACGGTACGATCATCGGAGGCGAGTTTTTCCTCGTCGGAGAGCGCGATGGTGATCACATCCCCCTGCCCGCTGACGGTGATGTCGGTGGCCCCCGCCCCGGTAAGCGAGGTCACCGGATTGGCCAGACCGCGCACCAGTTCCAGCGCCCGGTTCATGCCCGCTGCATCCGACAGGCGCAGGCGAATCTGATCCGCTGGCGCCTCGGGGATGCGGCGGAAGGTGCCAATGGTGCCCCGTTCATCGCGCAGGGTGTTGCGGACCTCAGGCCAGAGCGCATCCATCCGTGCGGCATAGACATCGCTGACCTGTACTTCGGCCAGCAGATGTGCGCCGCCGCGCAGGTCGAGACCGAGGTTCACAAGCCCCGAGGGCATCCACTCGGGCCATTGCCCGGCCACGGACAGACGTTCAGGCGTTTCGCCCTCGACCTCTATCGCGGCCCAGGCGTCATTGGATTGTTCTACACGGGTATAGAACGCATTGGGCAGGGCAGCCAAAAGGCCGGCCACGCAGACCAGCCAGATGAGCACCCTCTTCCAGGTATCGATTTGCAGCATTACCCTGCCTTTTCAGTAGCGTGCGAGGCGAGGCTCAGGATGCGGGCTCGGTCTTGTTCAGCACCTGCGCGATGGTGGATTTGACCACGCGAACCTTGACACCCTCTGCGATCTCGACCTCGATTTCGCCGTCTTCCTTGACCTTGGCCACCTTGCCGATCACGCCGCCCTGGGTGACGACCTGATCGCCACGGCGCAGGGCTTCGACCATATTCTGATGCTGCTTCATCTTCTTCTGCTGCGGACGGATGAGCAGGAAGTACATGATCGCAAAGATCAGGATCAGCGGGATAAACTGGGCGATTGCGCCACCTTCCATGGGGTATTTCCTTCTGTCTTTGGGGGTCGCGTCAGCGCCCGGATTTTGCGTGGAACCTATGCGGTGCATTGGGGCATTGCAAGGCGCGGAGGACGCGATCCGGCGGGCTTTCATCACGCAAAGCACGCTTTTCGCGCCTCAATGCCACAGCTGCGGCTACAAGACCCCCTTGCCGGGCGCTGCCCCCTTCCCCTTCTCCCCCTGCTCGGGCATAGCTAACGGCACTGATTCAAACTGCATCATAGGAGCAGACCCATGCATGACATCCGTGCAATCCGCGAGAACCCGGCCGCATTTGACGCCGCCCTGGCCCGTCGTGGAGAGTCTGCCCTGTCCTCTCAGGTGCTGGAGCTGGACGAGGCCCGTCGCGCCAAGATCCTCGCGGCGGAAACCGCGCAGGCCGATCAGAACAAGGCCGCCAAAGCCATCGGTGCTGCCAAGGCCAAAGGCGATGAGGCGGAGTTCGAACGCCTGCGCGCCGAGGTTGCCGACAAAAAAGCCGAAGTTGCCACCATGCAGGCCGAGGCCAAGGAGCTGGACGCCAAGCTCACCGATATGCTGGCGCGCATCCCCAACAGCCCGGCCGAGGACGTGCCCGAGGGCGCCGACGAGGACGACAATGTCGAGGTGAAGCGCTGGGGCGATGTGCCCGCGTTCGACTTTGAACCCAAGGAGCATTTCGAGATCGCAGGCGTCGCCAAGGCGATGGATTTTGAAACCGCCGCTAAGATCTCTGGCGCGCGTTTTGTGGTGCTTAAAGGGGCCGTGGCCCGCATCCACCGCGCACTGGCGCAGTTCATGGTCGACACCCATGTGGACGAAAACGGCCTCACCGAGGTGAACTCGCCCGTATTGGTGCGGGACGAGGCCATGTACGGCACAGATAAACTGCCGAAATTCGGTGACGACAGCTATCAGACCACCAACGGCTGGTGGCTGGTGCCCACCTCCGAGGTGCCGCTGACCTACTCGGCTGCTGGTGACGTCATCGACGAAAGCGCGCTGCCGATCCGCTATACCGCGCATACGCTGTGTTTCCGCTCGGAAGCCGGGTCGGCCGGCAAGGACACCTCCGGCATGCTGCGTCAGCACCAGTTCGAAAAGGTCGAGATGGTATCGATCGTGCATCCGGACACCTCTGACGATGAGCAAAAGCGCATGTTGGGCTGTGCCGAAGGCATCCTCGAGAAACTCGGCATCCCCTATCGCACCGTGGTGCTCTGCACCGGCGATATGGGCTTTGGCGCGCGCCGGACCTTTGACATCGAAGCCTGGGTGCCCGGCCAGAACACCTATCGCGAGATTTCTTCGGTCTCGACCACCGGTGATTTCCAGGCCCGCCGCATGAATGCCCGGTTCAAACCCGCCGATGGCGGCAAGCCGGCCTATCTGCACACGCTCAACGGCTCCGGCCTTGCGGTCGGGCGCTGCCTGATTGCGGTGCTGGAAAACGGCCAGCAGGCCGATGGCTCGGTCAAACTGCCCGCAGTGCTGGCGCCCTATCTCGGCGGCAAGTCGACCCTGACGGCAGAGGGTACACTGGCCTAAGGGCCAGAGGCCCGGCACCCACGCAAACCACACAGAAAAACCGGCGCCCGAGGGTGCCGGCTTTTTTATAAGGTACAGAAAGAAAACGACGCCAGGCCCTGACGTTACTTGTCTTTCTTGCTCTTCTTGTCTTTCTTCTTTTTCTTTAGATCGGCCTTGTCGGAGAGGATTTTCTTCGCCTTGACCTTTTCCTTGGCGATCTCTTTCTTGGCCTTGTTCTTTTCCTTTTTGGCCTTTGATTTCGCCTTGGCCTTGGCGGCCGCGAATTCGGCCATCAGGGCCTTTGCCTTCTTGGCGGCTTTTGCGGCCTTGGCTTCGGCCTTTGCCGCCTTGGCCTCCGCGGCAAGGCGTGCGGCCTCGGCAGCGGCGACGGCACTGTCGACCCCCTCGCGCCCCTGCTCGGCAGCGGTATCACCCCCGGACTTCACCGTCTCGGCGGCCTCGGTTGCGGCGGTTTTTGCAGCCGCCACGGTTTCCGGTTTCACCGCAGGTGTCCGGACGGTCCGTGGTTTGCGCGGGCTGGCGGGTTTGGCCGCACCGCGCGAGGCGGCGGTACCGGATTTTGCCGCTGGCGCTGCCTGTGTGTCAGCGGCTGGCGCCGCCCCCCCGAGGAGTTCCGCCGATGCGGCCTTCATCTTGGCAATCCGACTGGAGCCGAGCCCGGGTATCTTGCTGAGTTCCGCATCCGAACGGCGCGACAGATCCTCGACAGATTTGATGCCATGATCCTGGAGCAGCTTTGCCAGCGCGGGCCCCACACCGGGGAGTTTCAATATCGGGGTCATAGGTGGGTTCGGCCTCCAAGAAAAAACGTTTCCTTCGGATCAAGAGGTTAGCGGCGTCTTCCCATCATGTCCAACCCATCGTTTGCCCCGTGTGGAGAACGGCGACAGGTCAGCTGGGAAACGGCACGAGACGTTTTTGATCCTCGTCCCACAGCTTCAACCCCAGCGCCCGCAGAGCCTCGATAAACTTGATCCGACGCGGCGCCATGTCCTCGGGCAGGTTGTAGTGGCACTGACGTAGCCGATAACTCGGGATACGAGCGTTGAAATGGTGGATGTCATGCAGGGTGATATTGGCCACGGCAAAATCGAAGAACCAGCCAAAATCCAGACAGGACGACCCCTGCAAGGCGGCCACGCGGGGATCAAGCTCCGGTCGGCGATCCCAATAGGTGTCCTCGAAATTATGCTGCAGATAGACCAGAAACACCCCGATCATGCCGCCTAGGAAGGAAAACCCAAGCCAGATCAGCAACCCCTCGCTGCCCGCCACCAGATACAGCAGATAGAGCCACGCCACGATGGCCAGATTGTGCAACAGCACCGGCATCACCCCGAATTCGAGCGTATTCTTCGGCCAGCGATAGCGGATGAAATAGGTGAAGGCCGCCCCCAGCGGCACCAGCACAAACGGGTTGCGATAGAGCCGATATTGCAGCCGCTCCCAGAACCCTGCCTGTGCCCATTCCGCCACCGTCATGGTGTGTATTTCACCGGTTTCGCGGTGCTCCAGATTGCCGACATTGGCGTGGTGCAGGTTGTGGTTCTGCTTCATCACCTCAAACGGGGCAAAGGTGAAGGGCGAGAGCCCATGCCCGGCCCATTCGTTCTGGGAACGGGTCTCGAACAGCGAATGGTGGCCGGTGTCATGTTGCAGCACGTATAGCCGCACCGCGCAAAAGGCAAAAACGATGCCTGCGGGCCACATGACAAACCACAGGTGGGAATAGGAAATCGCCAGATACAGCGTCGTGAAATAGACCGCAAATGTGCCAAAATAGCTCAACGCGGCAAGCCGGTTGTCTTTTTGCGTGTACTGGCGTGTGTAGGCTCTCAGATCCATGTCTGACCCCATAAATACGCTCTGTGACGCCTGCGTGACGGCAGGCTGATGGTGAAAATGCACCCTGCTCAGTTAATATGTATACGCTCTAAGACAAGAGGCCGCAGCGGAAAAATGCCCGCCGCGCAGGTGTTTGCCACACAGGCACACGCCAAAGTTGCACAGCCTGTGGTCAGACGGGTGCAGCGGACAATGCCAGAACGCCCATCTGTTCGAGCCCCTGCAACACCGCATCCACCGCGACCGTCGCCAGGATCAGCCCCATGACCCGGCTGATGACGCTCACCCCGGTCTGACCGATCCAGCGCTGGATCTTGCTGGCCAGCAGAAGCAGCACGAAGGTGACGACCAGGACCAGCGCCAGAACACCGGCGGTCATGGCCTGTTCCACGATACCTGTCGAATGGTTGTCGGTCAGGATCACCACCGCGAGGATCGCCCCGGGAGAGGCGATCGACGGGATCGCCAGCGGGAACACCGCCCCCGACAGGTCTTCGCTCTCGGCTTCCTTGATTTCGCTGGCGGCCTTGGTCTCGCCAAAGATCATGCTGAGCGCAAAGAGGAACAGCACGATGCCGCCCGCAATCTGAAACGCGCCGAGACGCAGCCCGATGCGCTCGAGGATGATCTGCCCCAGCACCAGAAACAACCCGAGCACCAGCGCGGACACCAAGACCGCTCGCAGCGCAAAGGACCGGTGCAGCCGCTGCGGCACTGCGGCAGTGGCAAACAGAAAGACAGGAATGCTGCCAACCGGGTCGATCACCACAAAAAGGGTGATGAATTCCCGGATCAGGTCCTGAATGCCAAAGGGCCAGGTCATGTGGCGCGGTCTCCTGTCAGTGGTGCCGCGCCAGCCGGGATCAGCTCTTGCGACCGTCGAGATGTTTACGCAGGCGCGACGGGGTCGCTTTCTTCTTGCCCTTGTAGGGATTCTTGTCGCCCTGCCCCCGCAGGGTCAAGCGGATCGGCGTGCCCGGCATGTCAAAATCATCGCGCAACCCGTTGATCAGATAGCGGTTGTAGCTCTCGGGCATCTTGTCCGGGTGCGAACACATCACCACGAATCCGGGCGGTCGGGTCTTGGCCTGCGTCATGTAGCGCAGCTTGATCCGCTTGCCTTGCGGGGCGGGCGGCGGGTGCTGTTCCAGCATGCCCGCAAGCCAGCGGTTCAGGGCCGCTGTCGGCACCCGGCGGTTCCAGACATCATGGGCGCGCATGATTGCGTCATGCAGGCGCTCCAGCCCCCGCCCGGTCTTGGCCGACACCGTGATCAGCGGCGCGCCGCGCAATTGCGGCAACAGCCGCTCGAACGCTTCCTTGAGCGCCTTGAGCTTGTCCTGCTTCTCGTCCTCGATGTCCCATTTGTTGACCGCGATCACCACCGCACGCCCCTCGCGCGCGGCCAGGTCGGCAATGCGCAGATCCTGCTGTTCAAACGGGATCGCAGCATCCAGCAGGACCACCACGACCTCGGCAAATTTCACCGCCCGCAGACCGTCGGAGACCGAGAGCTTTTCGATCTTTTCCTGGACCTTGGCCTTCTTGCGCATGCCGGCGGTGTCAAAGATCCGCATGGGTGTTCCGGACCAGTCGATCTTGAGACTGATGGCGTCACGGGTGATCCCGGCCTCTGGTCCGGTCAACAGACGGTCTTCGCCAAGGATCTTGTTGATGAGGGTCGACTTGCCCGCGTTGGGGCGCCCCACGACCGCCACCTGAAGCGGTTTTTCCATTGTCGGAACAGGTGTTGCGGCGATCTCTTCACCTGCGTTGAAGTCCGCGTCCGCATCTTCGTCCAACAGGACATCCGTGAGGGGAGCGGTCTCTTCGGCCAGTTTCTCGAACTTCTCCGACACCGGCAAGAGTTCCGAATAGAGGTCGTTCATGCCTTCGCCATGTTCACCGGACATGCGGATCGGCTCGCCGAGCCCCAGCCCATAGGCCTCCAGCACGCCTGCATCGGCGGCGGAGCCCTCGGATTTGTTGGCGGCCAGGATCACATGCGCCGATTTCTTGCGCAGGATCTCGGCAAAGATCTCATCCGTCGGGGTCACGCCGACGCGCGCATCGATCATGAACAGGCAGACATCCGCCATTTCCACCGCCCGTTCGGTCAAGCGCCGCATGCGGCCCTCGAGACTGTTGTCGGTGGCGTCCTCCAGACCGGCGCTGTCGATCACCGTGAACCGCAGGTCGCCCAGCCGCGCCTCGCCCTCGCGCAGGTCGCGCGTGACACCGGGCTGGTCGTCGACCAGCGCCAGCTTCTTGCCGACAAGACGGTTGAACAAGGTGGACTTGCCCACATTCGGGCGCCCCACAATGGCGAGCGTAAAGGACATGGCTCCGGACTTTCCGTGATTGGTGAACCGCGCGCATAACCTATCTTTGGCCCGCACGCCAGTAAATAAATTCGCGGTCTCCGGAGCTCTGCCTCCCGGATGTCGTCAGGTCTGCCAGTCAGAGCGGAGCGCTCCCGCCCCCTCGCGATGCGCAAAGCGCAGCGCAACACCTCACTGTTGCAGCGTCAACAGGTTAGCGAAACGCCGCAAGTTCTCCGTCCGAGGTCACCACGTAGAGCGTGCCGTTGGCGACGACCGGCTCTGTCGAAGCGCCCCCTTTGACCACAATACTGCGGTTGAGGCTGCCGTCCACCGGATCAAAGAACCGCAGGCGGCCGTCATTGGAGGCCACCACCAGCTGCCCGCCCGCCAGGATCGGACCATGATGCGCCACGATCTCGGCACGCTTGCGCGGCTTGTCCTTGACGTAGCCCGGCAGGTCCACCGACCAGATGGCTGTGCCGTCATTGGCCCCAAGACGCATCAACCTGTTGCGATCACTCACGAAGAACACGCTGCCGCCGGCCACCCAGAGGGGGCCGAAGGTGCCTTCGAACGCAGTCCAGAGCCGTTCGCCGGAGTTCACGTCAAAGGCCGCTGTACGTCCCGAATGGTTGCCCACATAGACACGATTGCCGTCCAGGAAGGGCGCGCCGGTGACATCGCTGATCTGCGAAATCGCGCTGCCGGTGCGCGCGCCGGAGACCGATGCGATCCAGCGGCGGAACCCGCCGCGCCGGAAGGTCCCGATCAGATCGCCGGAGCCGAAGGCAAAGACCGAAATCTCCGGCCCGACCACGGGCGCCGGGGCGCCGAGGATGTTCGACGCACTGGGGCTGGCTTCCAACTGCCAGGCAATGCGGCCATCCTTGGTATCAATGACCCACGCGGTGTCATCACCCGCCACAAGATACAGCAGCCCATCGCGAATCGTCGGGTTTCCGGATCCGGTGGCGCCCAACTCCTGACGCCAGATCTGCTGGCCGGTCTCCGCATCCAGCGCGGTCAGAATGCCAAACCCGGAGGACACATAGACAACACCGCCAGCATAGGCGATGCCGCCCCCGGTGGCGTCGCCCTCGCCATCGCTGGACGGCAGGATCGCTCGTTGCCACAGAACCGCCCCCGCAGGCGACACTGCGGACACCTGAGAGGAGGCATCCAGCGTGTAGATGCGACCACCGCCGACGACCGGCGCCGCGGTGATGCGCTGCTTGCGGCTATCGCCGCTGCCGATGTTCGTGCTCCAGACCAGGGCGGGCGCTGCAGACAGCGCCGCATGGGTGGTCCGGGTTGCCGCCTGCCCCGGGCTCTGGGTCCAGGAGGAATTATTGACCGCACGCGGCAGGGAAATCGCCCGCGCCTGGTTTTCAACCTCGCCGCTCTGTCCGCCGCGGATGTCTTCGCGCGGGCCGCGCAGGATTTCCTCCGGTTCGGCGCATCCCAACAGGAGCGCCGCAATCGCCGTTGCCATTACACTTGCACGGAGGCCAAAGCCACCTGGAGTTGCCGTCATCACCCTGCCCCTGTCATCATTCCTGGGTCATTTCTTCCGGATCTCGTCACCACTCGAACCAGAGCGGCGCTTACCCGTCCCCGTCCTGCGCGTCCGCCTCGGGCGATCCGCCGAGAGCCACAATCACTTGAGACACCCGCTCTTGCAAGTCCCGGGACACGCCGACCGAAGCAGAGATCTCCTGCAGACGGGCAAGCGCTGCCGCGGTGTCACCGGCCTCGATGTCCAGCAAGGCCAGCTGTTCGGCTGCCAGATACTGCAAGGTCCCGCCCGGGGCAGCGAGGGCCTCCAGGCGCAGGCGCCGATCCTCTGCCGACATGGTATCCGCCTGCAGCAGAACCGATTTGAAGGCCGCAATATCGCGATAGACCTGGGGCAGATCCCCATTGGTGGCGATCCCGTCCAGCAGTACGACCGCCTCTTGCGGGCTTCCGGCGTCGACGCGTGCGGCTGCTTCGGTCATATCGACTACGGCTTGCGCGCCCGCGCTGCCCGCCTCGATCTGCGCCAGACCATCGGCCCGGGCCGCGGCCGCATCCACCGAGAGGGCCGCCGTCATCGCGTCTCCCACGTCCTGCGCCTGGCTGCGCGCCTGCGCCTGGCTGTATTCGCGCCAAGCGGCGCCGCCCACGATCAGGATCACCACAACCGCGCCGATCCAGCCGTAGCGCTTGAACAGCAGGAACAAACGGTCGCGGCGGACCTCTTCCGTCACCTCATCGATGAAACTGTCGGTATCGCTCATGAAACGGCCTCTGTCCCTGATGCCCCCAAGGGGCGAAATTTCTTCCTGACGATGTGTCATAGCCTGTGCACTCAGACAAGCCAAGTCCTGTGCACAAGAGCACAAAACCTGCCATTTGCCGGTGCGAAACGGCTCGATCAGGGAGAATTTTCACTCATTCGCGTCATTTTGCGTGACAAGAGCAATCTGAACCATTTTGTTTGCCGCCGGGACCGCTTAGACCTGAGCCCGGATCAAGGGCCCCGGCGCACGTGTTTCGGAAAACCATCACACTGTGACCTGCTTCACAGTGTGACGTGGCGAAACGGGGTTATACTCACAAAAACGTGTTCAATCTGGAGACGACGTTTAACATGCGCATTATTCCCCCTCTGACCGCCCTGGTCGTGACCGCAAGCCTTTATGCCGTGGTCATGGAGCGCGACAGCCTGTTGGCCTTCGCCCGCGGCGAGGACACGACGGACATGGAAGCGGCCGACTCCGCTGCCGAGGCGGCGCAGACCGCGCTCGCGGATGCAGGGTCCGATGCTACGGCAGACGGCCCGCCGCAAGTGGCGGTGGTCGCCGTGCACAGCACGGCCCGCGCCATCGACAACGCGGTGGTGCTGCGTGGCCAGACCCGTGCCCTGCGCGAGGTCAACGTCATGGCCGAAACCACCTCGACCGTGATCTCCGATCCGCTGCGCAAGGGGGCGACGGTGGACCGCGGCGATGTGCTGTGTGAACTGGACCCCGGCACCCGCCCGGCCTCGTTGCAGGAGGCGCGCGCGCGCCTCGCCGAAGCCCGCGCCAAAATGCCAGAAGCCGAAGCCCGCCTGGAAGAAGCGCATGCGGTGCTGGAAGAGGCGCGCATCAACCTCACCGCGGCACAGAAGCTTTCTGAAGGGGGCTATGCCTCTGAAACCCGTCTGGCCTCTGCCAAGGCGGCCGAGCGCACCGCACAGGCGGCGATCGCCTCTGCCGAAGGCGGGCTGGAATCCACCCGCGCCGGGATCGAATCCGCCGTGGCCGCCGTGGCCGCCGCGGAAAAGGAAATGGATCGCCTGGTGCTGCACGCGCCGTTCAATGGTATACTCGAATCCGATACCGCCGAGGTCGGCAGCCTGCTGCAGCCCGGCACCCTCTGCGCCACCGTGATCCAGCTCGATACCATCAAGCTGGTGGGATATGTGCCGGAAACCGCGATCAACCGGGTCTCGCTGGGGGCGCGGGCCGGGGCGCGGCTGGCAACCGGCCAGCAGGTCACCGGCGAGGTGTCCTTCATCAGCCGCTCAGCGGATGAAACCACCCGTACATTCGAGGTGGAGGTCACCGTGCCAAACCCTGACCTGAGCATTCGCGATGGCCAGACCGCAGAAATCGCCATCGCCGCCGAAGGCGCCAAGGCCCATCAATTGCCGCAATCGGCGCTGACACTGAACAACGAGGGGCAACTGGGCGTGCGCGTGGTCCGTGCAGATCGCACCGCCGGTTTTGTTCCGGTGACGCTGTTGCGGGATGAGGCCGCTGGCGTCTGGCTCGACGGTCTGCCGGAACAGGCGGATGTGATTGTTGTTGGACAGGATTTTGTCACCGAAGGGGTGGCCCTGAACCCAACGTACCGGGAGGCAAGTGAATGATCGGCGTCGTCAACTGGGCTGCAGATCGTGCCAGGATGGTCCTGGCCTTTATCGCGATTTCCCTCCTGGTCGGGGGCTTTGCCTATGTCAGCCTGCCCAAGGAAGGCGAGCCTGACATTGAAATCCCCGCCCTGTTCATTTCGGTGCCCTTCCCCGGCATTTCCGCCGAGGATTCGGAGACGCTGCTGGTCAAGGTGATGGAAACCGAACTGGCGGATCTGGACGGCCTGGACAAGATGTCGGCCACCGCGGCCGAAGGTTATGCCGGCGTCGCACTGGAATTCGAATTCGGCTGGGACAAGACCGCTGTCATGGCCGACGTCCGCGACGCGATGGATGCCGCCGAGGCGGAGTTTCCCGAGGGCGCCGAGAAATACGCCATCCACGAGATCAACTTCTCCGAATTCCCGATCGTCATCGTGAACATGTCGGGCCCGGTGCCCGAACGCACCATGGCCCGGCTGGCCAAGGATTTACAGGACGACATCGAAGCGCTGGATGCGGTGCTTGAGGCCGGTATCGCGGGCAATCGCGACGAAATGGTCGAGGTGCTGATCGACCCGCTCAAGCTTGAGTCCTACAATGTCACCGCGGTCGAGCTGATCTCGGTGGTGCAGAACAACAACCAGCTGATCGCCGCCGGCGAAGTGGAGAGCGATCAGGGCACCTTCTCGGTAAAGATCCCGTCTTCCTTTGACAGCGTCGAGGACATCTATGGCCTGCCGGTCAAGACCAACGGCGACCGGGTGGTGACCCTTGGGGAGCTGGCGCAGATCAACTTCACCTTCGAGGATCGCCAGGGCACCGCGCGGTTCAACGGCAATGAGACCGTCGCCCTCCAGATCGTCAAGCGCAAGGGCTTCAACCTGATCGATACCGTTGATCTGGTAAAGGAAACCCTGGCCGAAGCGCAGGCCAAATGGCCGCCGGAGTTGCAGGCGGCGATCGAGATCGGCACCTCCAACGACCAGAGCCGGGTTGTCGGCTCCATGGTGAGCCAGCTTGAAGGGTCGGTTCTGACCGCGGTGGCGCTGGTGATGATCGTCGTGCTTGCGGCGCTTGGCAGCCGGGCTGCATTGCTGGTGGGCTTTGCCATTCCGACCTCGTTCCTGCTGTGCTTTGCCTTCCTGGCGCTGATGGGCATTTCGATTTCCAACATCGTCATGTTCGGCCTGATCCTCGCAGTGGGGATGCTGGTCGACGGCGCCATCGTGGTGGTGGAATATGCCGACAAGCGCATTTCCGAAGGCACCGGCCCGATGCACGCCTATGTGGAGGCGGCGCAGCGCATGTTCTGGCCGGTGGTTTCTTCCACCGCGACGACGCTTTGTGCTTTCTTGCCGATGCTGTTCTGGCCCGGGGTGCCGGGCGAGTTCATGGGCATGCTGCCGGTGACGCTGATCTTCGTCCTGTCCGCATCTCTGGTGGTTGCGCTGATCTACCTGCCGGTGATGGGCGGTGTGACGGGCCGCATGAGCCGCGCCTTTGGCAACGCCTCTGACGCGTTGCGCCACCATCTGCCCTGGGTGGTCCGGGCCGCACTGGTGCCGCTGGCGATCTGGGGCATGTTCGTGGGCGCGATGCAGCTTCTGAACCCGGCGTATCTGTTTGCAAATGGCGCGGGCCTGTTTGCCACGCTTGTGGGGGTCGCGATCTTTTTGCTGTCCGCCGTCGCCGCCTCTGTCACACTCGGGGCAGCGGAGTTGCAGCATCGCGAACGCCGGGTCGAGGCCGGCCATCGCCTTGGCGGTTTTGGTTGGTTCATCAAGCTGATCGTCGGCAACCCGGTGATGCCGGTGGTGACGCTTGTGGTCGTGGGCTTTGGCATCATGACGGTGTTTGGCCTGTTCCAGACCAACAACCACGGCGTCGAGTTCTTTGTCGAAAGCGAACCAGAGCAGGCCACCGCCTATGTCCGGGCGCGCGGCAACCTGTCGCTGCATGAAAAGGACGAAATGGTCCGCGCCACTGAAGACATGATCATGCGCCATCCGGCGGTCATCAATGTGTTCTCCTTTGCCGGTGAGGGCGGTCTGAACACCGATGCCTCCGGCGCCAGCACGCCGCCCGACACCATCGGCCAGGTCCAGTTCGAGATCATCCCCTGGGAGGATCGCCCGACAAAAACCGAACCGGTCTTTGGGGGCTTGTTCGAGCGGGAAGTCACCGCGGATGAATTCGATGGCGACACGGTGCTCGAAGAGCTGACCAGTCTGACCGACACGCTGCCGGGCTTTGAGGTGGAGATCAAGGCGCTCGAAGGCGGGCCGGCCTCCGGCAAACCGGTTCACCTGCGCATCAAGGGTGACGACTGGGAACCGCTGCGCGCAGCCACCGATGCCGCCCGCACCAAATTCGAGGACACGCCGGGGCTGACCCTCATTGAGGACAGCCTGCCCCTGCCCGGTATCGACTGGGAAATCGACGTGGATGTGGCCAAGGCCGGCCGCTACGGTGCCGATGTGGCAACCGTTGGCGCGATGGTGCAGCTGGTCACCCGCGGCATCCTGCTGGACACCATGCGCGTCGACAGCTCCGACGAGGAAATCGAAATCCGCCTGCGCCTGCCGGAGCAGCAGCGGGTGCTGTCGACCCTCGACACGCTGAAGCTGCGCACCGAGGAAGGGCTGGTGCCGCTGTCCAATTTCGTGACCCGAAAACCGGTTCCGAAACTGGCCGAGATCTCGCGCGTTGAACAGCAACGGTATTTCGATGTGAAGGCGGATGTGGAACCGGGCCTGAACCGGATCATGGGCACGGATACCGAGGGGGAGGCCATCTCGCTGGCGGTGGTCAAACAGGTGACAGAGGGGCAAACCGCCTCTGACCAGGCGATCACCCTGCCAAGCGGCGCCAAGGCGGAGATCCAGTCCCTGACCGGCGCTGCATCCGCTGACGCGCTGCGCGAAGCGATTGCGGACGGCGAGACCAGCATCGTTCCGATCAACTCCAACGAACGGATTGCGGAGCTGACCAAATGGCTGGAAACCGAACCCTTTGACGCCTCCATCGACTGGGAGTGGACCGGCGATCAGGAAGAACAGGAGGAATCCGGTGCCTTCCTGATGCGGGCCTTTGCCGGGGCGCTCGGGCTGATGTTCGTGATCCTGCTGGCGCAGTTCAACAGTTTCTACAACTCGGTTCTGGTGCTGCTGGCGGTGGTGCTGTCCACCACCGGGGTGCTGATCGGGATGATGGTGATGCAACAGCCGTTCTCCATCATCATGACCGGCACCGGGATCGTGGCGCTGGCGGGGATTGTGGTGAACAACAACATCGTCCTGATTGATACCTATCAGGAATTCAGTCAGCACATGCCCCGGATCGAGGCCATCATCCGCACCGCGGAGGCCCGCATCCGGCCAGTGCTGCTGACCACGATCACCACCATGGCCGGTCTTGCACCGATGATGTTCGGGGTCAGCCTGGACTTCTTTGGCGGCGGCTACTCGATCGACAGCCCCACCGCCCTGTGGTGGAAACAGCTGGCCACTGCCGTGGTGTTTGGTCTGGGTGTGGCGACGGTTCTGACACTGGTCGTGACCCCCTCCCTGCTGGCGATGCGGATCTGGTTCAGCACCTATATGGCCGCCCTCGGCCGTCTGGTCGCCCGCGTGACGGGCGGACAGGGCAGCCGCGTGGCCCGGGATACGGTGCTGAGCCGCAAGGCACGCCACCTGCCGATGACGGAGGTGCACTGGACTGACGATGAACCGCAGGAGGCAACAGAAGAGCCGTCCGCGGCGGCGGGGGCAGCCTCGCTGAAGGCTGCCGAATAGCGGCGCGTCAGCACAGAGACAAAAAGAAGGGCCTCTCCCGCGATGGGAGAGGCCCTCTTCATTTGGCCGCAGCTACACCTCTGTCGAGGGACTGCTGACGCAAACGATGTTACCCGTTGTTGTAGGACTGGCCTTCGGCGGTATTGCCGATACCCGGTTCCAGAACGTCAGACAGCTCGGCCTGGTCGATTTCTTCCATGTCCGCAACGCCGTCCTTGTTCACGTCCACTTCCTCAAAGACCTTCTTGGTCAGGGACGGATAGTCCTCTTTCAGCTCGGAGAAGGTCAGCGAACCGGCTTCGTCCACACCATTCGGCGTCGGATCATAGTTGCCGTCGGAGGAGGAGTTCGTGACTGCCATCTCCTCGTCCAGCACACCGGACTGCTCGGCCTCATCGATCTCTGCCATGTCGGCCACACCGTCCTTGTTCACGTCGACCTGCTCAAACACCTTACGGTCGAGCGTGGGATAGACGTCCTTCAGCTCGTCGAAGGTTTGCGAACCGGCGCCGGATACATCAGCCATGGCCGGGGCGGCAATCAGGGCGGAAAGGGCGGCGGTGGTCAGCGCAAAGCGTTTCATAATGTTGTCCTCCTTTTCAGGATCGCAGTGTATTTTGGAGGTCTTGTGCCTCCGTGACATCCGACCAACACGCCACAGCCAAAGATGTTCCTGCCAGTCTCGTTTCCGTGAAGAAAATGTGAGAAACCCCCGCCTATCCCCCTGCGGAACAAGTAAAAAGACCCCGCCGATGGGCGGGGCCTTTCATGTGCTGCAACCTGGAACACAGGCGCAGTCTCTTGGGGGAAGAGAGGGTCAGACGGTCCGGCGGGGGCGCGGAGCCGTCGCGCACGCCAGGAAGCACAGCACAAGCCCGTGGCAGGATCCCGAACCCGGAACAGGCGCATAACAGACGCGCACGGGGGCTGCCGCAGGGAGGCGCGCCCAGGGGCCCATCCGGGCAACCCTGGGCGACGGCCATTCGGGTTAGCCGTTGGTGACGAGGATGCCAGCTTCCTGCGCGGCTGCGACCTCTTCCATGTCCGCCTCGCCATCGGCGTTCACGTCGATCTGAGCAAAGGTCTCTTCGGTGAGCGCCGGATAGGCGATCTGAAGCTCTTCCAGCGACAGGGTGCCATTGCCATCCGCATCCACTTCGGGCGCGAAGTTGCTGGCCAGAACAGGGGCTGCGGCGATTGCGGCAACGGCGGCGGTCAGGGCAAAAGTCTTCATCGTTATACTCCACTCTTTGGTTTGTTTCGGTCACCGGCAGTTCAGCGCCTCGTGACATGATGGAAGGTAGAGAGCCCCCTCCACCGCCGCCAGAGCGATCCGGCTTGCCCCCGTTTTCGGGCGGTGTTCGGCCTGATTTTTCGTTTTACATCGGCGACTTAACGCATAGGCACCCGCACTGCACATATCGCCGCCGACCCCCGGGGCCGAAACGGGCGGCGCGCCGCGCAAATTCGCCCAAAAGAAGAAAAGCCGCCCCGGCCGGGAACAAAATCAAACCCGGGGCAAAGCAAAAAAAGAGGCGACACCCCCGGTGCCGCCGTCGAATTTCTATCTTCATCACGATCTGCCACGCCAGCTGATCTGACAACGGCAGTGTCAGTCGTAAAAGGTGTAGCCCCCCAGTGCGCAGAGATCGAGGCCGAAGTCCTCCAGCACCGCGCCATCGGAGAAGATACCGCGAATGTCGTAAACACAGGTGGACTGGCCATCCGCAATCACGACGTCGATCTCATATCCCGGTTGCAGATAGCCCCCGGCCAGCAGGTTCTCTTCCCAGGACGCGGATTCCGCGACGGACACGTTGAATTCAACCAGATCGGCGCTGCTTTCGTTGCTCAGCAGAAAATCGAGATCCTCCGCGTGCGACACGGTGGCCGCAGCGCTCAGGACAAGGGCCATCAGGGCCTGTTTCAGTCGTTGGGTCATCTGTTCTCCCTGGAGAGACCGCCATCCGCGCCGCACCGTCTCCCCAAGCGGTGCGGCCCATTGCAGAATATGACAGAGAGATGACAATCCAAAGCGCTAAAGCGCGCGCATGGGGTCAGGGAGACGCCGGAGCTCAGTCGCGGTCCAGATCCGACTGCTGGCGGTGCCAGAGTTGCGCATAGCGCCCACCCTGCCCGATCAGCGCGTCATGGGTTCCGGTCTCGGCGATCTCGCCCTGCTCCAGCACCACGATGCGATCCGCTTCGGCGATGGTTGACAGCCGGTGGGCAATGGTGATCACGGTGCGCCCCTGTCCGGCACGGGCCAGCGCCGTCTTGATCTCTTGTTCGGTGTCGGTATCAAGCGCCGAGGTGGCCTCGTCCAGCAGCAGGATCGGAGGGTCCTTCAGCAAGGTGCGGGCAATGCCGACGCGCTGTTTTTCACCGCCCGAAAGCTTCAGCCCCCGTTCGCCCACCTGCGTGTCGTAGCCCGCGGGCAGGCTTTCGATAAAGTCATGGATCTGGGCATCGCGCGCGGCCTGTATGATCTCGGCCTCGCTGGCGCCATACCGCCCGTAGGCGATGTTGTAGCGAATGGTGTCGTTGAACAGCACCGTGTCCTGCGGCACCACGCCGATGGCGGTATGCAGGCTCTTCTGGGTCACGTCGCGCACATCCTGCCCGTCGATCATCAGCTGACCGCCGGTGACATCGTAGAACCGGAACAACAGCCGCCCGATGGTCGATTTACCCGATCCGGTCGATCCGACGATCGCCACCGTTTGGCCGCCCTGCACCGTCAGAGAGACGCCTTTCAGGATCTGGCGCTCCGGCTCATAGCCGAATTCGACCTGCTGCAATCGGATTTCGCCCTTGTCCACGCGCAGCTCCTGCGCATCAGGCCGGTCTTCGACGTCCGGCGCCTGCTCCAGAAGATCGAACATCTCGCCCATGTCCACCAGGCTTTGACGGATCTCGCGATAGACCGTGCCCAGGAACCCCAGCGGGCCGGTGATCTGGATCATGTAGGCGTTGACCATGACAAAATCGCCCACCGTCAGATCGCCGCGCTCCACCCCCGCAGCCGCCATCACCATGACCGTGACCAGCCCGGTGGTGATGATGACCGCCTGACCGAAGTTCAACGCCGCCAGCGAATAGGCCGTCTTCAGCGCTGCGGCCGCGTAGTTCTTCATCGCCCCGTCGTAGCGTTCGGCCTCGCGATCCTCTGCGCCAAAGTATTTGACCGTCTCGTAGTTCAGCAGGCTGTCGATCGCCTTCTGATTGGCATCGGTGTCCTGGGTGTTCATGTCCCGCCGCAAGCGCACCCGCCATTCCGTCACCGCAAAGGAGAACCAGGCATAGAGACCAACGGTCACCGCAACGGCCACCAGATACCAAAAGTCGAACATCCAGGCGAGCACCACCGCAACCAGAGACAGCTCCAGGATCAGCGGCCCGATCGACAGCACCAGGAACCGCAGGAGGAACTCCACGCCCTTGACGCCACGCTCGATGATCCGGCTGAGGCCGCCGGTCTTGCGGGTCATGTGATAGCGCATCGACATCGCATGGATGTGGCGGAAGGTGGAGAGCGCCAGACGCCGCAGCGCCCGTTGCGTCACCGGGGCAAACACCGCATCACGCAATTGCTGAAACCCGGTGTTCATCACCCGCGCCATACCATAGGCGATGGTCAGGCCGATCGCGCCAAGCGCCAGCACCGGAACGCCCTCGTCGGCAAGCGCATCCACCGCGCCCTTGTAGAGCATCGGAGTCGCCACCGCGATCCCCTTGGCAGCCACCAGGACCGCAATCGCCAGGACCACCCGGACCCGCACCGACGGCGCCTCCTGCGGCCAGATGTAGGGCCAGACCTTGCGCAGCGTGCGCAGCCCGGAACGGCGTTCCTGCGCGGCGGTGGGCGTCTCACTTTGGCTCATCTGGGGTCCTTGTCTCAGTCTGTGCGGCCGCATCTGTGCCGGTTCAGGGGCCGGCGCCGTAGTGCCCGGCTTCGGACGCGAAAACGCGCCCCCGGCGACAGGAGCGCGCAAAGCAGTGGCTATTGTCTACGCCCTCACTGCGGCAGTGTGAAGATCTGTCCGGGGTAGATCAGGTCGGGGTCGCGAATATCGTCCTTGTTGGCCTCGAACACGCGCACATAGAGGAACCCGCTGCCGTAGCGCTCTTGCGAGATCGCCCAGAGGGTATCGCCCTTCTGCACGGTGACCGCCGCAATCGCCGGTGCCGGCCCGCCGGCCTCACTCTGTGCCGCGAGCGCCGGTTGCAACACCTCGGGCGCTTCGCGTTTGAAGGGGGTTTCCAGCCGGCTCAGCACGTTGCCCTCCACCGGGTCGATCTCATCGAGGCGCAGCGTGTAGATCCCCGGCGCGATCGCTGTCAGACTGCCCGACCAGTGGCCATCGGCACGCGCGGGAATATCCGCCACCGGACTGTTGTCCAGATAGACCCGCACCAGCGCATCCGGTCTGGCACGTCCGGCAAGCTGCACCTCGCCGGCATCGGTATATCCGATGGTGTCCAGTGCAACCTTGTCCAACAGCGCCTGCGCAACCGGGCTGGCGGGTTGCACCAGCGTGACCCCATCCCTGCCCGCGCGCAACACGGCGACAGAGACGTCGGGCTGCGGCGCTGGCTCCGGATCCGTCTCCACCGGGTCCTCGGTCGCGGTGGCGGGCGTCTCGGCGACGGAGGTCTGTGGTCCCGGCGGTGTCGCATCGCCATCTGCGGCAATGCTCGGTGTTGCTGTGCCGGTGGACGTTTGCGGTGTGTCGGGCTCAACCAGGGTGGACTCTGCGGCAACAGGCGGCGCGGTCTGCGTGTCCTGCACCCCAGCGTCGGCATCCGCCACCGTAACCGCAGTTGCGGCGCGCGGCGTTTCAGCGGTCACCGGCGCGCTCTGCACGGAGGGGGCCTCCGCTGTGGTCAGAGTGTCCTGTTGTGCCACCGCATCGTCGTCCGGCGTTTGTGGCGCGGACACGGTGTCTGTTGCGTCCACGGTGGTCTCCTGCTGCGCCGGGACCGGAGCAGCCTCGGCCACATCCGGGGCAAGCGTCTCTTCAGCCGGGGATGTGAGAGCAGCCTCCGCAACGCTCTGGCTATCCTCACCTCCGGTGGCGGGCGGCGTCACCTCTGTGACGCGGGCTGCCGCTGACGTATCTTCGTCGGTCGCGGATTCTTGCGCCAGCTCTGTTGTCGTCGCGGTCGATGACGTGGACGCGGGTTCGTCCTCTGGCTGCGGCGCTACAGCCTCGGATGTGTCGGCCACCACGAGATCAGCCGCATCGCTGTCGCCCTCCGTCGTTGCCGTTGCGCCCGGTGCCGGGTCCGCCTCCGGGGTATCATCGGTTGCGGCAATCTGCGGCTGGATCGGGGCCAGGATAAAACGGTCCTCTGACATGCGCTGCTGCCCGTCGAACCGGGCCAGCAGGGTCAGGATACGCGGCTGGTCGCTGACCTCGATGGACACAAAGGAGACAAACTCTCCCGCCTCCGGGACGGTCTGGGTGTCCAGAACCGCGCCATCAAGAAGCACCTGAACCTCGACCCCGACCTGAGCCGAGCCCGCAACGATCCCGGAGCCATCGGTTTCGAACCGGGCCACCTCCAGCACCGGCGCGCGCAGCTCAAACGCCGGTTCCGGCGCCGCGGCGACGTCTGGAACATCCTCTGGTGCGGTCGCCTCTGCGGGCGCAACCTCTGTTCGCTCCGGCTCCGGTTCGGGCTTGGCTGCGGGGGGCTGCGCCTGGTCAGCGGGCTGCGCCAGCCCCAAAGCGGCCAGCTGCCGCTGAACCCCGGTTTGCGCCGCCTCGCCGAGCCTGCCGCTCTGGGCGAGGAAGATCCCGCCGCCCACGAAGACCACCGCCGCAACCGTACCGATGGCCAGCCCGGTCCCCAGGCCTATCCCGCTTGTTTTTGTCATCTTGCGACTGGTTCCTCTGTGTCCCTTTGCACCGGCTGACTGTTTCCGCCCGCTCGGTTGAGCAAACCTAGCAATACCGCTATGAGGGGTCAAAGCACGATGTTTTCCGGGCGTGATGAGAAATCCCGTTAAAAATGAGAAAGGTGCGCCATGACTGTCACATCTGTCTGCGTCTATTGCGGCTCGCGCATGGGGACGAACCCGGCCTATGAGGATGCGGCCCGCGACCTCGGCGCGGGGTTGGCAGCGGCAGGTCTGCGACTGGTCTACGGCGCCGGGGATGTGGGTCTGATGGGCACGGTCGCCCGCGCAGCGCAAGCCGCCGGCGGCGAGACCTTTGGCGTCATCCCCGAGCATCTGGTCAGGCGCGAAGTCGGCAAGCGCGACCTGACCACCTATGTGGTCACCGAAACCATGCATGAACGCAAGAAGGTGATGCTTTACAATGCAGACGCGGTGATCCTGCTGCCCGGCGGCATGGGGTCGCTCGACGAGCTGTTCGAGGCCATCACCTGGCGCCAGCTTGGGCTGCATTCCAAGCCCATCGTGGTCCTCAACACCGCCGGCTATTGGGAGCCCTTGCGCTCACTGGCCAATCACGTGATTGCCGAGGGCTTTGCCGATGCAGCGGTTCTGGACACGCTGATCTGGGCGCAGACAGTGCCGGACGCGCTGACGGCACTCACAAAGACCCCCTGACCGCTGCACACCACCTGAACGCATCGCAAGCCTTCCGACATGACAAACCCCGCCCTAAGGCGGGGATTATCTGCTGTTTCGGAAATCCGTTCAGAAAAGCGCGGTCAGGCCGCGAGCTCATCCATCACGATCTTCTCGATCTCATCAAGCGGATGGTTGGTCAGCGTCTTGGGGATCTCGTCCTGGATCAGCGCCTGCACCTCCTTGTGCAGCTTGCCGCGCAAGCCCCCCAGCACCTGCGGTGACGCCACCAGCACCAGCGGACCTAGCTTGCCGCGATGGGCACGGGCATAGAGCAGGTCGGCAATATCATCGGCGAAGCGTTCCTTTGCCAGCTCGTGCCAGTCGGTGTCATCCAGTGCCGACCGCTGCCCAACGCCGGTGTCGGCTTTGCGGCCCGGGCGATTGGCAGATTGTTCAAGGTCGGACGGGTTGTCCTGCTCCTCTTTCTTTCTCACCTCGAAATGCGGGTTTTGCCCGTCGGTAATATTCTCAAGCAGCAGCGCCTTTTCGCTGTCCGTAACCAGAATGTAGGTGCCTTGTTCAAGCTTGCTCATGACGGATCCTCCTGTTCGTTGGCCTTGGTGACGCGGGTCGCCCCCGCTGGCCGCTCCACAGCGCGCTTTTCCTCATCCGCGCTGGCGATTTCGCGGGCCAGCCGGCCGCCGTTGCGCCCACCGTGAGAGATCGCACCCTCAGCCCCCAGAACATCCCGGGTTTCCTGATGGCCGTCCTTGGATCGCATACGCTCTGCCATGTTGAGCCTCCATTTCATTGCCGTTCACAGGAACAACGCCCGGAGACCGCCGATGTTCCACAGAGCCCGCAAAGGTCGAGGAACCTGAACATCGGCAACAAAAAGGCTCCACCCGAACCGGGCAGAGCCTTTGAATTTCACACCTTGGCCGCACTTACATGCGGGAGGCGACGTTTTCCCAGTTCACCAGGTTGTCGAGGAAGTTCGACAGATAGGCCGGGCGCTTGTTGCGGAAATCGATGTAGTAGGAGTGCTCCCACACGTCACAGCCCAGCAGCGCGGTCTGACCAAAGCACAGCGGGTTCACGCCGTTCTCGGTCTTGGTCACCTTGAGGCCTCCATCGGTGTCCTTGACCAGCCACGCCCAGCCGGAGCCGAACTGACCGGCGCCTGCGGCGGAGAACTCTTCCTTGAACTTGTCGACGGAGCCGAAGGACTCGACCAGAGCCTTTTCCAGCTCGGAGGGCATGGCGCTGTCGCCCGGGCCCATCATTTCCCAGAACTGGTTGTGGTTCCACAGCTGCGAGATGTTGTTGAAGATCCCGTTCTGCGCCACGGCATCCTTGTTGTAGGTGCCGGTGATGATGTCTTCGAGCGACTTGCCTTCCCACTCGGTGCCCGCGATCAGCTTGTTGCCGTTGTCGACATAGGCCTTGTGGTGCAGGTCGTGGTGGTATTCCAGCGTTTCGGCAGACATGCCTTTGGACGCCAGCGCATCATGTGCATAGGGAAGGTCGGGAAGTTCAAAAGCCATTTTGGCCCCCTGTCATTTAATGTTGCGTTCCTGACGGATACATGCGGTTCTGCCTCGGATTGGTCAAGTGCTTGTGCGGTAAATCGCCATTCATTTGCGCAGTTGGCAACGCCCGTCGGCACTTCCTCGGCTGGCCCCGAAGCGCTGATCCACGATCCGCGCTGTGATCCGGTTGTCGCTGCGGCTCAGGGAGAAGGTGTAGCGATAGTCCTCCGGCCTCAGACGCCCGTAGCTGCCGGGTTGCCGTGGGAGCGGCCCGATCGGCACATAATCGGACGAGGACCAGCTGACACGGACCCGTTTTGGGGTTCGGTGCTCGACCACCCCCGGGCCGCCGGAGGTCTTCACATTCGCAACATCAACCTGCTTCAGCGTCACCGCGTGCAACATCCGATCCGCGCGAAAGACGAGCTTTTCCGGGAGATAGGGATGTTGGACCAAAACCTTGTCAATGGTGCAAGTGTACGTCGCCGCTTGCGCAACGCTTGCGCCGCAGGTGACACATATCAACATTATCCATATTGACAGAGGTTTACAAATACCCACTACATTATCCTTCATTTGATACAAATACTGTCTATTAATTGTCTAATTCAAATATATACAGCCCGGATCGAAACCCGGGCTGGTCTCACATATGTCGGCCAATCAAGTGACGATTTAACACCGTTGCATGACCCCGGCGCACGCGTGCCACCCCGAGTTTGAACAGGTCACTTTCTCAGGGCGCAGGCCCCGGTGCCGCTGTCGCGATTGTCAAAGCTGGGCATGCTCACGGTGATGAAGGCCTTGCTCTTGCGTTTGTCATGAACGAGCGAGAAATCCATATCCGTGGCCAGACCGCCCTGGAATTCCACGTCGTCCACGCGCCACCGCACACGCAGCTTGGTCTGGGTGTTCTTGACGAATTTGGCCTGTTTGGGCGCCTGCTCGAAATGAACCAGGAACGGGTCCATGACCAAGGCGCTGCCGTCCGGTCTCAGATCCACGAGCACCTTTGGCGGTATGGTATTGCGACGGGTGCCATCCTTGAAATCACAGATCCAGACCTCTGCGGCGGAGGCCGTTGCGGACAGACACAGGGCGATCACGCCGGACCAAAGCCGGTTGTTGAAAAAAGACATAAAAACAGTTCCTTAAATCCTTCAGCGTGGCATGAATATGCAAACACAAAACGGCCCCGCAAGGGGGCCGCATCGTGGTTTCCAAATCTGTTGCCAATTGGCGTCAGATCAGGCGTAGACACCAACCTTGGACTGCGGATGCGCCGCCGCCTTCAGGAGGTTGAACATATACTCGCCAACCGAGCGGAAGCAGACGATATGGAACACGCCCGCCTCATCCAGCCAGAACGCGCCTGCCACCTGGGCAAAGCGGGTGCGGCGGAAGTCACCCGCCAGGAACTGGCCGTCGTCCAGATCCACCGGTGCCACCTTGGCGATCACCTCGCAGGCGGCGTCACCGCTGACCGAGAAACAGGCCCGCGCATCGGAGACGTTGACCGCCATGTGGTGCTCGCCCGCCAGATCCTCGCCCAGCTTGGCGACGACGGCATCAACGCCGTCGTAGTCCACCAGCAACAACAGTTCGTCCGGCGACATCCAGGCCGCCGCGCCCGTGTCGCCAAAGACGATCTTGCGCGTTGCCGGCACCTCGGTTCCGGTGGCGGCCTTGACCGCCGCCTGGAATTTGGCCGAGGCGAAATCGCCGCGCAGGGTGATCATGCCGCCAAGACCAGTGTCGGTGACCTTGGCCAGACCGGCGAAGCTTGCGCCGCCCAGGGCGCTTACAGCGTTAGACATTCTGCTTTTCCCCGTCCTTGTCGTAAAAGATCGGCTCCACGATCTTGGCTTTGTAGATTTTCCCATCGGTGCCGGGGAAGTCGAGGACCTCGCCCATGCGCTTGGGACCGTGTTTCACCAGACCCATCGCGATCCCGCGACCAACCGTGGCGGAGTAGTAGGTGGAGGTCACCCGGCCGATGGTGTTCTTCTGACCATTGGCGTTGGTGCCATTGCCCACCGCATAGGCGCCATCCGGCAGCACCGAACCGTCGACGGTTTCCAGACCCACCAGTTGCCAGCGGTCGGGATCAGCCATGTGGCTGCGCTGCTGTGCACGTTTGCCGAGGTAGTCCTCTTTCTTCTTCGACAGCGCCCAATGCAGGCCGAGATCCTGCGGGATCACGGTGCCATCGGTCTCGTCGCCGATCATGATAAAGCCCTTCTCGGCGCGCAGGATGTGCAGGCATTCGGTGCCATAGGGCATGACGCCAAATTCCTTGCCCGCCTCGACCAGCGCGTTCCAGAACGCCTGCCCCTCGGAGGCCGCAACCGCGATCTCGTAGGACAGCTCGCCCGAGAAGGAGATGCGGTAGGCGCGCGCCTTGAAGCCGCCGATCTCGCCATCCTTCCACTCCATGAAGGCCAGCGCCTCTTTCGAGAGGTCCATGCCGCCGCCCGCGTTTGCGTTCAGCTTTTCCAGCACCTTGCGGGCGTTGGGGCCGACCACGGCAACCTGGGCCAGCTGTTCGGTGGCATTGGTGACATAAACTTTCCAGTCCCACCATTCGGTCTGCAGCCATTCCTCCATATGGGCGTGGATGCGATCCGCACCGCCGGTGGTGGTGTGGCAGAGCCAGGTGTCCTCGTCGATGCGCGCAACCACGCCGTCGTCATCGAGGAAGCCGTTCTCGGAACACATCAGACCGTAGCGGCATTTGCCGATCTTCAGCGTGCTCATCATGTTGGTGTAGAGCATGTCGAGGAACTTGCCCGCATCCGGCCCTTTGACGATCAGCTTGCCGAGGGTGGACGCATCCAGCAGACCAAGGTTCTCGCGGGTGTTCTTGACCTCGCGATTGACCGCATCATGGACGCTTTCGCCCGCGCGCACATAGGCATAGGGGCGGCGCCAGTGGCCGACCGGCTCCCAATGGGCGCCGTTGCTGTCGTGCCAGTCGTACATCGGCGTCTTCCGCAGCGGCTGGAAGATCTCACCCCGCGCCTCGCCGGCGATCGACGCCATCGAGATCGGGTGGTACGGTGGGCGGAAGGTGGTGGTGCCGACCTGCGGGATCTCTGCGCCCAGGCTATCCGCAAGGATTGCCAAGCCGTTGATGTTGGAGAGTTTCCCCTGATCGGTCGCCATGCCCAGCGTGGTATAGCGCTTGGTGTGCTCGACGCTTTCATAGCCCTCGCGCGCAGCCAGCTGCACGTCGGAGACCTTGACGTCGTTCTGGTAGTCGAGCCAGGTTTTCATGCGCAGTTTGATGTCGGCCTTGGCGGGCATCATCCACACCGCTTCCATCGGCGCCTCAGTGAGATCAGAGGTCGCAACCTCAGCCACCGATTGCGCCGGACGTCCAGCCGCCTCTGCCGCCTTGGCACCGGCTGCTGCCGCATCCGCCATCACAGCAGAGAGCGTAAGCGGACCGGAAGCACAGCCTGCGGTCACCACAAAAGGTTTGCCGTCATGACCGGTGGGCGCACGCTCCGGATCGGGGCGGAAATGCGCCTGGGCGTCATCCCAGGTCAGCTTGCCACCGCAGTGGGACCACAGGTGCACCACCGGCGACCAGCCGCCGGACATCGCCACAGCATCGGCCTCGATCTCCTCGCGGGCACCGCCCTCGCCGTTCTGGGCGCAGATGGCGACCTTGGTGACGCGTTTGCCGTCCTTGACCTTGGCAATGGCGCGACCGCACTCAACGCGGATGCCAAGCGCGCGGACCTTGTCGGCCAGATCGCCGCCGCCGCTTTCGCGGGTGTCGAGCACGCGTACAACTTCGACGCCTGCTTCATGCAGGGAGATGGCGGTGCGGTAGGCATCGTCGTTGTTGGTGGCGACGACGACCTTCTGGCCCGGGGTCACACCCCAGTTCACCACGTAGTCGCGCATCGAAGCCGCCAGCATCACGCCCGGCACGTCGTTGCCCGCAAAGGACAGCGGACGTTCGATGGCACCTGTTGCGGTCACGGTTTGCGACGCGCGGATGCGCCACAGGCGGTGACGCGGGCCACCCTGCCCCGGCGCGTGGTCGGTCAGGCGCTCGTAGCCGAGGATATAGCCGTGGTCATAGACGCCCGCACCCATGGTGCGCGTGCGCAGGGTGACATTCTCCATCGCCTCAAGCTCGGCAACGGTCTTGGCGATCCAGGCCTCGGCGTCAAGCCCTTCGATGGTGCCACCGTCCACAGGCGTGCGACCACCCCAATAGGATTTTTCTTCCAGAACCAGAACCTTGGCGCCCGTTGCTGCGGCAGATTTCGCGGCCTGCAAACCGGCCACACCGCCCCCGATCACCAGCACATCGCAGAAATAGTAGAAGTGCTCGTAGGTGTCGGCGTCCTTCAGCTCCTTGTCGGGCGCTTTGCCCAGACCTGCGGACTGGCGGATGAAGGGCTCATACACATGTTTCCAGAAGGGACGCGGGTGGATGAACATCTTGTAGTAGAAGCCAGCGGTCAGGAAGCGGGAGAAGAACTTCGAGTTCAGCTCGCCCACGTCATATTCGAGGCTCGGCCAGTGGTTCTGCGACTGGGCGGACAGGCCCGAGAACAGCTCGGTGGTGGTGGCGCGCTGGTTCGGTTCAAAGCGGTCGCCGGACCCGAGGCCCACCAGCGCGTTCGGCTCTTCGGAGCCAGAGGCGACGAGGCCGCGCGGGCGGTGATATTTGAACGATCGCCCGACCAGCATCTGGTCATTGGCGAGAAGCGCAGAGGCGAGCGTGTCCCCGGCATAGCCCTTGAGCTTTTTGCCGTTGAAGGAAAACTCGATCTGTTTGGAGCGGTCGATGAGACGACCCTGTTTGGCGAGACGCGTGCTCATGATGCGACCCTTTCGCGGCAGGAGGTCTGGGAGCCTCCGGCGGAGGTATTTGGGAAAAGATGAAACATGGCGATCAACCTTCGAATTCGCGCCAGGTCCAGCCCGGACGTTTGGCGGAGATCTTGTCCTTGACCTCCTGCGGCGGCTCGGTGGTCTGGGCGCTGTAGGTGGCAAAGACCTCGAGCGTCTGGGTGCAGCGGGCGGCGTTGAACCACTTGCCGCAGCCGTTGACGTGACGCCACCGTTCCAGGTGCACCCCGCGCGGGTTTTCCTTCATGAACAGGTAGTCGTGGAATTCATCGTCCGAGGAGCCGGGACCAAAGCGCTTCAGATGCGCTTCGCCACCGCCATGCAGTTCGGTTTCTTCGGCTTTGACACCGCAATAGGGACATTCAAGGATCAGCATTTTGCGTGCTCCGTCGAAAGAGTTACAGCAGCGCCCTGCGCAGCCCAGATGGCAGGCAGTGTCGCGGGATAGAATGTTCGGGGAGCGGCCCCGGAGGCAGCAGCGGTCACGCCGGTTGCTGCCGCGAAGGTCACACGTCGGGGCAAACGCGTGTCGCGGGTGCGGGACACGCCACCAGCAGAGGCAGCGTGCCCCTGATGGTCAGTTGCCTTCGATGTCACCTTCGATGGCGCCGCCACCGGGCAGTTCGATGCTGACATCGGGTTCGTCAACGGGGTTTTCACCGCCAAGAACGAACCAGCCAAGGACGGCAAGCGCGACAACGACACCGCCGAGGATGAAGGCGAGCGCCCCGTTGCCGGAACCGGACGAGTGTTGCGTTTGATCTGACATGGTTGCCTCCTGCGTTTCAGTGCGTTCCGGGCTATAACGCCCGAACGAGCGCAGAAGTTCCCCGCCGCAGGCGCGGCAGACGGACCCATGGGAGACCAGAGGCGAGCGGCGCGCATCAGTGGGCCACCCCGGCTGCGACGCTCTCGTCGATGAATTTGCCTTCCTTGAAGCGCATCATGGAGAACTCCTCAGCCAGGCTCGAATGTCCCGACGCCATCAGTTCCGCCATCGCCCAACCGGAGCCCGGGATCGCCTTGAAGCCGCCCGTGCCCCAGCCTGCGTTGACAAAGCAGTTCTGCACCGGGGTCTTGGAAATCAGCGGCGAGCGGTCACCGGTCACATCCACGATACCGCCCCATTGGCGCAGCATCTTCAGGCGGCTGACCATCGGGAAGGTCTCGACCAGCGCGCGCACGGTTTCCTCGATATGATGGAAGGAGCCGCGCTGGGTGTAGTTGTTGTAGCCGTCGGTGCCGCCGCCAATGACCATCTCGCCCTTGTCGGATTGCGACATGTAGCCGTGCACCGTGTTGGCCATGACGACCACATCCATGCAGGGTTTGATCGGCTCGGAGACCAGCGCCTGCAGGGCCACGGATTCCACCGGAAGACGGAAGCCCGCCATCTCAGACAGCACAGAACAATTGCCCGCAACCACCATGCCGAGCTTGTCGCAATCGATCGCACCCTTGGTGGTATCGACGCCGACTACACGCCCGTTTTCGGTGCGCACATTGGTGACTTCGCATTTCTGGATGATGTCCATGCCCATGTCGGAGCACGCCCGCGCATAGCCCCAGGCCACCGCATCGTGACGGGCGGTGCCGCCACGTTCCTGCCAGAGGCCGCCCAGCACCGGATAGCGCGGGCCTTCGAGGTTGATGATCGGCACCAGTTCCTTGACGCGGGCAGGCTCGATCCACTCAGTCGAGACGCCCTGCAGCGCATTGGCATGGGCGGTTCGCTTGTAGCCACGCACCTCATGTTCGGTCTGGGCCAGCATGATCACGCCACGGGGGCTGAACATGATGTTGTAGTTGAAGTCCTGAGACAGGTCCTCGTAGAGGCTGCGCGCTTTTTCATAGATCGCGGCAGAGGGGTCCTGCAGATAGTTCGACCGGATGATGGTGGTGTTCCGGCCGGTGTTGCCGCCGCCGAGCCAGCCCTTTTCGATCACCGCAACATTGGTGATACCGAAGTTCTTACCCAGGTAGTAGGCGGTGGCAAGCCCATGGCCACCGGCCCCCACGATGATTACATCGTAGTGGCGTTTGGGTTCGGGTGAGCGCCAGGCGCGTTCCCACCCGCTGTGGTAGCGCAGACCTTCCCGCGCCACTGCAAAGGCTGAATAGCGTTTCATGAGCGAATCCAATGCTTCGTGTCTGCACATAGGTATGCCTGCGTTTGCGCCCCGCCCCGCGCCGTTAATCGTCGCGTTTCGTCAGGTTTGCGACATCGCCTCTGCCGCAGCCCGGGAATTGGCCGCGCCCGTCGGATCTGACGCACCCGCACCCGCGCCGCAGACGGGACAGCGGGTCGCAGCAATAGGGCTTTTTTCTGCGCGCCCGCATCTATACATGGGAACAAACGGCGGAGAGACCATGGCTTTTTGGATTTTGACCGGTGCGTTGACCCTTGTGATGGCGGGGTTTCTGGCGCTGGTGTTGCTGCGCAACAAAAACGGATCAGGCGAACCGGCGGCGGCCTATGACCTTCGGGTCTATCGCCAGCAATTGAAGGATCTGGACCGGGATGTCGCCCGTGGCATCGTCACCGCCGCTGATGCGGAACGGCTGCGCACCGAGATCTCGCGCCGCATTCTGGCCGCGGATGCACAGGTTCAGGCGGCGGAAACCGGCGCGCCGCAACCCAATGGCCCCAGCCGTGTCACTGCGGTGGTGATGGCGCTTGTGGTTGTGGGCGGCACCGCTGCGCTCTACTGGCAAATCGGGGCACCGGGCTATGGTGATTTCGGGCTCGATCATCGGATCGCCCTGGCCGAAGAGCGCGCCCGCACGCGCCCCGGTCAGCAGGAGGCAGAGGCCCGCCTGCCCACATCGCCGACACCGGAGATCGATCCGAACTATCAGCGCCTGGTCGAGGAACTCCGCACAGCCACCGCGGATCGCCCCGACGATGCACGCGGCCAGCAGCTTCTGGCCCGACACGAGGCGCGACTGGGCAATTTCAAGGCCGCGTATGAGGCCAACGCCCGCTATATTGCCCTGCAAGAGGGCGATGTTGATCCGCAGTTGCTGATCGATCAGGCCGAACTACACGTCATGGCGGCCGGCGGTTATGTCTCTCCCGAGGCGGAAGCGCTACTGTTGCGCGCCCTGTCGCAGCAGCCGGAGGATGGTCGCGCACGGTATTATATGGGGCTCCTGATGGGACAGGTCGGGCGACCGGATCGCGGTTTCCAGATCTGGGCCGAGACCCTGCGCCAAGGCCCGCCCGGCGCACCGTGGATCCGCGCGATCCAGGCCCAGATCCCCGAAATGGCGACACTGGCCGGTGTCGACTATCGCCCGATTACCCCCGGCGGCACAGCCGACGGCTCCCCCGCCCTGCCCGGCCCCAGCGCCGAACAGATGGCGGCGATGCAGGACCTGTCCGCGGAGGATCGCCAGCAGATGATCGAGGGCATGGTCTCCGGCCTAGCAACACGACTTGCCGAAGAAGGCGGCAGCCCGGCGGAATGGGCCCGGCTGATCACCGCGCTTGGCGTGCTGGGCCGTACCGAGCAGGCCCGCGAGATCTATGCCGAGGCGCAAACCCAATTTGCCGACAATGACACGGCGCTGGAGATGCTGGCCGCAGCACGCGACCGCATGGAGGCGAGCCAATGATCCACGATCTGTTTGATGAGTTCGCCGACGCCCTGCCCCCGATGACCGCACTGGTCGGGCTCGATTTTGGCGAAAAGACCATCGGCGTTGCTGTCTCCGACCGGATCGGCGCCGTGGCCACCCCGCTGGAAACGATCCGACGCAAGAAGTTCACCCTCGACAGCAATCGCCTGCTTGAGATCATCGCCGGGCGCGAGATCGGCGGCATTGTCCTGGGGTTGCCGCGCAATATGGATGGCTCCGAAGGGCCGCGCTGCCAATCCACCCGCGCCTTTGCCCGCAACCTGTCGCGTGTGACCGATGTGCCCATCGGTTTCTGGGACGAGCGCCTGTCCACCGTCGCGGCCGAACGCGCGCTTCTGGAGGCCGATACGTCCCGAAAACGTCGCTCCGAGGTGATCGACCATGTTGCTGCTTCGTATATCCTGCAAGGGGCGCTGGACCGGTTGCGCCACATGAGGAGCGGTTGAAACATGTCTGATGACGTCTGGAAACGGCAGGAAATCGAGAGCCCGTGCATCAAGCTCTGTGTCATCCACCCGGAGACACGGCTCTGCACCGGCTGCGCCCGTTCCATTGATGAAATCACACGCTGGTCCAAAATGAGCGCCCCGGAACGCGCAGAGGTGATGGCAGAGCTGCCCTCCCGCTCTGCAGCGCCCAAAGGGCGACGTGGCGGGCGCGCCGCACGCAGCGGGCGCCGCTAGGGTCAGGACGCATTCCGCCCGGGGATCGGCATTTGAAACATCGCCCCGCAGGCAGATGGCACGCGATCAGCAAGGCACTGCTGCCGCCGGCCTCAGGGATCGGCGAGCCAATGGGCCTGCCAATCCTGCATCTCGGGACGGAAGTAGGCGATCATCCGCCCCTCCCCCTCCGGCGCGGAGGCCCCCTCGGCCCAGGGAGCGACCCCATGCAGGCAGAGCCGATGCATGAGATAGGCCTCGCCCGGTTGCGCGTGAACCGTGATCCGCGGGCAGGTCTCGAACACCGCGCGCCGGGCCGCGCCATAGGCTTCGGTCACATCGACCTCATACCATTGCGCCGGATCGACCCCGTCGAAGGCGGCAGAGAATGCCGCGCGCATGATCTCGTGACTGCCTTCCCAGACCACCAGCGGCGCGGCATCTGCACTGGCACGGTTGAGCGGCACCCCAAGCACCCAGGCGTGCGGCTCCTCCACCCGGCGGCGGCGGGCATCGCCAAACATCTTTACCCCGTCCACATGGGCGGCGTCGCGATTGCGGCGATAGCCAAACGCCGCCGCGCTTTCCCCCCGCCGCGGCCGCGGATAGCCCGGGTAGATCACCGAAAGCTGCGCCGGGTGCAGCACCCCGATGCCGCCGAGGTCGGTGGCAATGAACTGAAGCGCCGGCCCCGCGAGTTCGGGCCCGCCCTGCAACCGTCCCTGCGGATCATTGGGCAAGGCATCCACGCCGATGAACCAGGTGCCCTCGCAATCGATCCAGGGCGCATGCGCGGGGTCCGCAACGGCCTTTATGCCCTGCCCGCGCGCATGCTCGGCCCAGGCCAGGGTATCATCGTTCGCCGGAAACCGGACCCAGCCCTTTTCGAAGAAATGATCGCGCGCGCCCTGCATCAGGCCGCCCGCGCCAGCACGAGGTCCAGCGCCTCTTCAACCAGCTTCGGCCCGGCGCCCTTGCGGCTGCTGCCCTCGGACAGGTGACGCCGCCATTGCCGCGCGCCGGGACGTCCGGCAAACAGGCCCAGCATATGGCGGGTAACCTGGTGCAACCGGGCGCCTTTCTGCATCTCGCGCTCGATATAGGGCAGCATCTGCCGCACCACGTCGACAGGATCGCTGGCCGATCCGTAGCCATAGATCCTGGGATCCGCCGCGCACAGCAGATCCGCCGGTTGATGGTAGGCGGCACGCCCCACCATCACCCCGTCCAGACCGCGCGCCAGATGCGCCTCCGCCTCCTCGAGCGAGGCAATACCACCGTTGATGGATATGTGCATATCGGGAAAGGCGGCCTTCATCCGGTGCACCAGATCGTAGTCGAGCGGCGGCACATCGCGGTTTTCCTTGGGCGACAGACCCTGCAACCAGGCCTTGCGCGCGTGGATGGTGACACGGGACACCCCAGCAGCGCGGATCTTCTCCAAAAACGTCGGAAGGATCTCCTCGGGAGTCTGGTCATCGACACCGATGCGGCACTTCACCGTCACCTCGACATCCACGGCCTCGGCCATCGCGGCCATGCACTCCGCAACCAGATCAGGGCTTTGCATCAGGATCGCGCCAAAGGCCCCCGATTGCACGCGGTCACTCGGGCAACCGCAGTTGAGATTGATCTCATCATAGCCGGCATCGGCGCCAAGCCGCGCGGCCTCGGCCAGCTCCTGCGGGTCGGAGCCCCCCAATTGCAGCGCCACCGGATGTTCGCTGTCGTCATGGTCCAGCAAGTGCATCGCCCGCCCCCGCACCAGAGCCGGCGCCGTAACCATTTCGGTATAAAGCAGCGTTTCTTTTGACAGCAGCCGGTGGAGATATCTGCACTCTCGCGTCGTCCAATCCATCATCGGAGCAACCGAAAAGCGAGCAGAGCGCCAAAGATCTGTTTTCAAGGTATTTTCACTCGTCATCGTCTCGTTTCCCTGGCTCGAAAACCGGCTGTCTACTGCGTATTTTTGCACGTTCTGATACCTTCCCCCCACAACTGTTGGGGATATTTCGGGGGATGTTGGGACATGCCAGTCATGGAACAAGAATACGCTGATGGTCGATGGCCTACTTGGCACAGATCGACATTATACGGAAGGGTAAGCGGTATCGCGAGATCCGGCCATTCGACAAGAAGCGGCTCATTGGGGCATGGATCTCCAACAGGTCGCAGGAGATCCGCAAGTTGATCGCCCACGGCAACGGCCAGCCACCCAAAATGAAAGGCCGGCGGCGACCGCATCCGCGTTGGCAAAAATAGTGATCACGTGCTGGTTCACGGGACGGGCGAAAGCTCTTTCACGCGCGTAAGGTTTCTCTCACGATAATTTACTGATTTTCAACATACCAAATATAGAAGATCCGCAATGTAACGATTCACACCAAAGAAGGTGCTGCTAGGATGTTCACTCGTTTACGCTCCAAGTCCAAACCTGATGCGCAGCTCAACGCTCAGGAGTTTGTGCTGAACATGATCGACAAGACACAGGCGACCATTCGTTTTCAAAGTGATGGCACCATCATCGAGGCAAACGAGAACTTCCTGTCGACCGTCGGATATTCGCTGGACGAAATTGTGGGCCGGCATCACTCCATGTTTGTTGATGAAGAATACGCGAGATCTGAAGAGTATTCGAATTTCTGGACGCAGCTTGCGGCCGGAGAGAGTTTCACTGACCAGTTTCCGCGCGTAACCAAACACGGCGACATAGTGTGGATCCAAGCCACCTATGCGCCATTGCACGACCACGAGGGCAACGTCATTGGCGTCATGAAAATCGCGAGCGACATCACCGAGCGCCAGACCGGCGTTGCAGAAATCGCCAAAGCGCTCGAAGACCTCAGCAACGGCAATCTCGAACTCACCTTTCAAAAATCAAATCTTCCGGACCTGCGGTTGATTGGTGACAATCTGGAGAAAGCGTCGCAAAGGCTCCGCGCGTCGATTTCGATGGTTCAAGAGATCTCCAGCGCGATCGAGCGCACGTCACGTGAAATTTGCGAGGCGTCCTCCGATTTGTCCAAACGCACCGAAACCCAGGCGGCGACGCTGGAGCAAACAGCGGCTGCAATGGAAGAACTGACTGCGACGGTGCGCCAGTCCGCGGAAGGTGCTTCTGAAGTCGAGGCCTCGACGGTCGAGGCAAAGAAGACCGCCGAGAATGGCGGCGCCGTGGTCGCCAAAGGGGTCGAGGCGATGGCGCGGATCGAGAGCTCCTCTCAACAGATCACCAACATCATTTCCGTCATCGACGACATTGCCTTTCAGACCAACCTTCTGGCGCTCAACGCAGGTGTCGAAGCCGCCCGCGCCGGCGAGGCTGGCCGCGGCTTTGCTGTCGTGGCATCGGAAGTGCGCGGGCTGGCACAGCGGTCTTCAGAGGCAGCCGGTGAGATCAAGGCGCTGATCACCGAAAGCTCTTCCCACGTCAAAGCCGGTGTGGAGCTGGTCGGCAATGCCGGCGAGGAGCTGGAAAAGATCATCAACGTGGTTGCGACCATCGCGGACAACATCGCTGACATTGCGCGCGGCGCATCCGAACAATCGATCACACTGGGCGAGATCAACACAGGTGTTGCCCAGATGGACAGTGTGACCCAGCACAACGCGGCCATGGTGGAAGAGACAACCGCAGCAGGGCAAACACTTGCGAGCGATGCGGACAAACTGGCCAGCAGCATCTCGAGCTTTCGAGTTGGCAAGGTGAGCACCGCGTCCGCATCCAACGACAGACCCGGCACAGAGACCCGTTTCGCAAGCTGACCTCACCGTCAGCCTGTTGGATCCCACCAAACGGGCATTGGCGGGCTGGCGATGCGTGTCGCCAGCCCTTTTTTCGTCAGCAAATATGACCGCCCACCACACAGGCGCGCATGCTGCGGATGAGGTTCTGCAACAGGTGATCGTTCGCCCCACAAAGCAGATGTTTGGCTAAGGGAGCGCGCGTTCCTTCAGGCAGCGGTGTGGCGCGGTCTCACACACTCCCCAAGACTAGCCGCCTGACACATTCAGCATTCACGATGACTGGTTCCGCGCAGGCTGTTGCTGTATCGTCCCGTTCCATGCCGAGCGTAACAATTACATTCGCGCGTGTGATGGCTCAATCGGCCGGAATGACGCTGACAAGCGAGGGGGAACTGCTCGCTGACGGACGCGTTGTTCGGCGCTTTCGTCCGGCTCAAAACGACATGATTGCGGATGTCGATTACTTCGACATCCTTGATATTGCCCGTGACTTCACGGGAGACGATGTCGCGCTTCTGACCGCATATGCCGATCAGGTTCAAACCGATCATCTCGGCGTCCTTGGGCTTGCAATCAAGACGGCGCCGAACCTGCGCGAGTCGCTACAACGCGTGGAGCGGTACTATCGTCTCGTGACGGACACGGCGGTCTACCGGCTCTGCGAGACAGGTGTTTCGGCATCTTTGATATTCGAACCACAAAGCGCGCATAACGCCACGCTTGAGTTTCGCAACGAAGGCGCGCTTGCAGGGTTCGCGCAAAATATGCGCCGCTTTGTCGGATCCGACCTTGCGTTCGAGTTTGTGTCGTTCCGTCATGCCTGCCGAAGCGATCCCGCACGCTACGCGGAGCTGTTTGGCTGCCCGGTCCGGTTTGGGGCGGATCGCGACACGATCACGATGCACGCGACCATGCTAGATCTGCCGAACCGGCTTGGTGATGCGGCTGTCTCGGATTTTGTGACAGAGCATCTCGAGGCGGAATTCGGCTCCTTGCAAGACGGCGCGTCGCTTGTCGAGACATTGATGCACCACCTCACCCCGACGCTGAGCAACGGGCGCCCCCAGGCCGCCGTGATCGCGCGCGACATGGGACTGAGTGAGCGCACGCTCTATCGTCGCCTCGCGGAGGAGGGGCTGACCTTCCGCGATGTTGTCGGCCGGGCTCAGTTGGCGCTGGCGCAGGAGATGCTGCGCACAAGCGATGTTTCCATTGCGGAAGTTGCCTTTCTGACGGGGTTCTCCGAACAAAGCACCTTTAGCCGCGCGTTCAAGCGCTGGGTTGGACAAGCCCCGGCACAATTCAGGCAGCAGCAGGCCTCCAACGTCTGATCCGCCCATGGCAGGACCGTGGCAGGTTCGGCCATGACCTTGGCAGGAACGGCCAATACCTGACGCGGTCTGGCGCCTAACATCTTCCCCAGGATCAATGGAAAACGCCGCCCCGCTCGCGCGGAGCATCGGCTGCTTCCAAAACAGGAAAGGCGTTTGGCATGGCCCGAGACACAAGCATCCGTCGACACCGTCACCATAGTGGTCTGCACACCGACCCCAAAAAGACCGGGACCGCCGGGCTGAACGACATGACCTTACTGATCCTGGTCGCTGTCGCTGCCGCCTGTCTGGCGGGCCTGGTGTTATTGCCGGTCACCATGCCGAAAGCGGCACGCCTGAGTGCCGAGGCGGTCTTTCCCGCGCCCAATGCTCCGATCGCCCCGGGCAAGAGCCTGCCTCCGGATCGGGCCTGACACCGAGGCCTCCAAACGAGTCCCCCCCGCGACACGCCACTGCAAGCGCCCACCTGCCGCACGGTCTATCGGGCACAAGGTTCGGCGGACCTGATGGGACCGCAGAAATTCAGACACCGGCCGAGGGCGCGTTGGGTCGCACATCATACTTGAACAGGGCGAACCAAAAGACTGCGGCCTCCGAGCGGGCAGATCATTGCCTAAAGCCATCAGCGCAACGCCTTTGGTGTTCTTTCTCAGCCGCGCCGCATCTGGCGCCGCAGCCGCACCTGTGCGCCCTCTGCGCGATGCGTTGTGACACCTGATCATTCTCCTGTTTCGCAGGTGCGCATCGCAAAGAGAGGTGTTTCGCGCAGATTTCACTGGTCAGAAGATGCGCGCGAACTTCTGAAACTTCTCACTATTAACAGCAGCTTGATCCAATAACCTCTATTGAGCTTGCCGCCTCCAAACGGGGCAGCGGCCGATTTTATGCTGGTTTTTCTTCGGAGCAAGGAAAGTTTAGGAACTTCTCCATACCAAGGAGTGCGAAAATTCCGAGGCGACGCCTCCCAATTCAGCGAGTGTCAGAACCGTCATGCTTTTTGGAAAGTCTAAGAAAACGCCCGTCTCCGCCTTGGATAGCAACCGACTGTTGTCCGAGATGATTGACCGGACCCAGGCGCTGATCGAATTTGAACCGGATGGCACGATCATCCGCGCCAACGAGAATTTCCTCACAACGATGGGATACGAGCTGGAAGAGATCCAGGGCAAGCATCACAGCATGTTTGTCTACCCCTCCTTTGCCAAGACGGAACGCTACACCCAGATGTGGGCCGACCTCGCCGCGGGCAAACCCTATGCGGATCAGTTTCCGCGCCTGCGAAAGAACGGTGATGTGGTCTGGATCCAGGCCACCTACGGGCCGATTCTGGATGCAGATGGCAAGGTCATCCAGGTGGTGAAGATCGCCACCGATGTCACCGGCCGTCGTCAGGAACTGCTCGGGATCGGCACCGCGCTGGAGGAACTGCGCAAGGGCGATCTCACCCATCGGCTGCCCCCCTCGGACCGCGAGGATATTCAGCGTTTGGTCAGCTCCTACAACGGCGCGGTCGAAGCGTTGCAGGACGCCATTTCCGCGGTCAACGAAGTGGCTCAGGGGGTCAACAGAACCGCGGACGAGATGAACACATCCTCTGCCGAACTGTCGCATCGCACGGAAAACCAGGCCGCCACGCTGGAACAGACCGCCGCGGCGATCGAGGAGCTGACCGCAACCGTGCGCTCTGCTGCCGATGGCGCCAAGGAGGTGGAGAGCAACGTTCAGACTGCGCGCGACACTGCCAAGAAGAGCGGTCACGTGGTTGAAGAAGCCGTCAACGCCATGTCCAAGATCGAAGCTTCCTCGGAGGAAATTGCCAAGATCATCTCTGTTATCGACGATATTGCCTTCCAGACCAACCTCCTGGCGCTCAATGCCGGGGTCGAGGCCGCACGGGCCGGCGAGGCCGGGCGCGGGTTTGCGGTGGTCGCATCCGAGGTGCGCGGACTGGCGCTGCGCTCTGCCGATGCCGCCGGTGAGATCAAGGGGCTGATCGAGCAGAGCACCAAACATGTCGCCGACGGCGTATCTCTGGTCGGGCGCACCGGCACGGAGCTTGAGAATATCATCGCAAGCGTCAACTCGATCTCCGAGAATGTGACCGAGATCGCGCGCGGGACAGAGGAACAATCCGTTACGCTTGGGGAAATCAACACCGGCATCAGCCAGCTTGACGAGGTGACCCAGCACAACGCGGCCATGGTCGAAGAAACCACCGCCGCCAGCCAGACCCTTGCCAATGACGCCAAGGAAATGACCCGCCAGATGGCACGCTTTGAAACCGGTAACGGGGCGACGCAGGTGGTGGATATGCACGCATCCGCGGGCGGCACCGCTGATCGCGCCGAACCCGCACCTCAGGCCCGCACAGGCACCGACTGAGGCCCAGGCGGCTATCAAATGAAACAGCAGCGATAAAAAGGGCGACACCCGGCCAGAACGAACGGCACCCTTGCCCTTAGAAAGGCGGCAGCGCAGCGTATGGCAGCGCACCGCAACCGCGCGTTGGAGTGAACAAACCCGGACGCACTGCGGGCGCATGGGGTTCCGGGACCGCGCGGCTCTTACGCCTCCCTTTCGCGCTTTCCCCCGGGTGGTTCGACGGTTCTGACTTCGCGGACATATTTCGCGGAGAGGCCCGACTTACCGGCCTTCGTCCCTCCCTTCAAAACCACCTGTCGCCAGGCGCATGGCCCTTCGTGACCGCTGGCGCGCCGCTCCTTGCGGTCACAATCACCGTTGCTCGCACGACGAACGAAGTGACGCCTGGCCCGGGCCTTGCGCATCTCTCCGAGGTCGCGAACCTTTGCTGGGTGGCTGCCACCGTGGCGCAGCACGATGCGACCACCATATTGCCCGCAGGCCCCCCTTTGGTACAGAAGCAACGCCTCCAGCGCTGGCGTCATCAACGCGCCGGGTCCGTCACCGGTGGCCGCACACGGTGATGCACGGTCTGTCGAACGGATGCCACGGGCTGGACGGCTTCACCCCCGGTGGCGCAGTCGCCGTGCAAACAGCCGAACGCTCCGCCCGACAGATGATCGCGAGCCCCCTCCCGGGCGATACGGCTCGGGTCATGTGTCCAACACGCGAAGGGATCTCAAACCTGCGTTAATATCATGATGTTAGACTTGAGCCGTCGGCAACTCCTTGCTGGCGTGTTGATGAGTTGGACCCCTGCACTCTGCAGGGTGGGTATGTGATTATGGCGACGATGAACTCCGGCCTGGGCGGCAGCTCAGGCTATGGCGAGAACAGCTTCAAGACCACGGGCCCGGACATCGGGGACCTCGACGACGGCAGCGTCTATGTCGACGTGACGTCCGTGTTTGGTGGCAGCGGAATAAATTTCTTCGGCACCAACTACACCGGGCTTTATATCAACAGCAACGGCCTGCTGACCTTCGGAACTGAAGAGATCGCCTATGACCCCCAGGGATTGGCGGGATATGACACGCCGGCGATCGTTCCCTTCTGGACCGACATCCATATCGGCAACGGCGGGGATATCTACTGGGACCTCGACCCTGCAGCCGGCACGTTCACCGTGACCTGGCTCGATGTTGCGCCTTATAACGGCAGCGGCAACAACTCCTTTCAGGTGGTGTTGACCGATACCGGAGGTGGCAACTTCGACATCGACTTCATCTACGAAGACATCCAGTTCAGCGATGGCTACGTCGGCGATGCCACCACCGGGGTGACCGACGGTGATGGACATGTCTACGAACTGGAAGGCTCCGGCGACGGGGCCGTGCTCACCACCTACGAAACCAACGATTTCGATGGCGGCGCCCCCGACGGCACCTATTCGATGACGGTTGTCAACGGCCTGCCCGATGCGATCGTCGTCGACGGGACAGCCGGTGCGGACAGCATGGCTCTGGGCTATACCGATGCCGAAGGCCAGGAGATCACCACGACCGACGACTACATCGATGGCGGTGACGGAGACGACACGATCGATGGCGACACCGGCGACGACACCATCGCCGGCGGCGCGGGCGACGATGTCATCCTGAGCGGCTCACACGGGAATGCCGGCGCACCTGTCTATACGGATGTCGACAACGGCGATGATCTTCAGGGCACCACCGGGCAGGATTTCTATCGCTGGACCGCGGCGCCGGGCAGCAGCGCCACCATCCGCATGAACTATACGCCCTCGGTTGCGGACGCGGGCGATGGCGTGGCAGATTATGTGGTGGTCGCGACCACCAATGACACCGGCACGCTCACGATCGGGGACTTCGATGTCGGCGTCGACAGGATCGTTCTGCCGGAGGATTACGCCGGGATATCGATCAGCGACTCCAACGGCTATGCCAGCATTACCATCACCTATGCCAATGGGAACCAACAACATTTCGGCATATACCACGATTCCAGCCCGCCGATCTCGGCCAGTGCGATTTTCACCACCGAAGCGCCGGTCACCACCCAGAGCGACGACGACACCCTCCTGGGCGGCGCCGGGGATGACACCTTTGTGCTCGAGGATCAGTTCGGCAGCGACAGTATCGATGGTGGCGATGGCACCGGCGACCAGATTGACGCATCAGGCCTGACCAGCGGCATCACCGCGACGTTCAGCGGCAGCGGCTCCGGCAGCCTGAGCGATGGGCAGGACACGCTGACCTTTGAAAACATCGAAGAGATGACCCTGACCAGCCAGTCGGACTCGGTCGATGCAAGCGCTTCTGGCAGCAGTGTTCTCCTGTCCGCAGGGGATGGCGACGATACCCTGCAGGGCTCCACGACCAACGACACACTGATTGGCGGGTTGGGCGACGATAGCCTGACCGGCAACGACGGCGACGATCTGTTTGTCCTGACAACCAGCGGCGGGCGCGACACCATCAGCGACTTTGACACCAGTGACGATGATGTCGACGGGGTCTTCAACGATCAGATCGACGTATCGGATCTGACCGGCGGCAGCGGTCCCGGTGGCGCGGTGACAACCCGTGATGTGGTGGTCAGCGACGATGGCGCGGGCAATGCGCTGCTGACCTTCCCGGGGGGAGAGGAACTGGTGCTCGGCGGCGGCATCACACCGGCAATGATGACCGGGCACGCCAATCTCTATGCCGCTGGCATCCCCTGTTTCACTGCCGGTACATTGATCGACACCACGCTGGGGCCACGTCCTGTCGAGGCGCTGAAACCGGGCGACATGCTGCCCACCGCGGATGCGGGGCCGCAACCGGTGCTGTGGGTGGGGCAAACCGTCCTCTCCCCGGCCCGGCTTCGCGACGATCCGCGCCTGTGGCCGGTGACCCTCCGGGCGGGCGGTGTCCTCGGGTTGCCGGCCCCGATCACTGTGTCGCGCCAGCACCGGCTGCTGTTGCCGACTGGCCCCGGGCGCGTCCCGCTCGGCGGCGGGCCGGAGGCCTGCTTCCTGCGCGCCAATCAGCTGCTGCGCCATGCGCCCGACCAGGCATTCGTCGACTGCCCACCCCGCGGCATCACCTATGTCCACGTTTTGCTGGCGCGCCATCAGGTGATCTTTGCCGACGGCATCGCGACAGAGAGCTTTTATCCCGGCCCCTGGTCGCTGCCGGGGCTGTGCGCACAGGCAAGATCGGATCTGCTGCGGGTCATGCCGCAATTGCAGGCGCTGTCACAGGTGCATCCGGACATCGCCCGACAGGCCAGCCGCGCGCTCTATGGCCCCCTTGCCCGCCCCGAATTGCGCTCCGGGCAGCTCCGACGGCTGTTGCGGTCCGGCTCGCAACTCGGCGCATGCGCGTGACCGCGCACAGCGTGACCTGCGACGCCGCATGGCGTTGCCCGAAGGTCTGCAACATGGGATAGACTGCGCTCATGCCTGCAACAAGGAGAGAGAACATGACCACCCCCTCCGTCGCGCTGGACACGCACCCCGACGTCGAAGGCTTCTTCGATCCGGCCACACATACCATCAGCTACATTGTCAGTGATCCCGCCACCGGTATCGCGGCGGTGATCGACAGCGTCATGGACATCGATTATGCGGCCGGGCGGATCACCCACGGTCACGCGGATGAGATCATTGCCCGTATCAAGGACCGCAATCTGCACCTTGAATGGATCATCGAGACACATGTGCATGCCGATCACCTGAGCGCCGCGCCCTATATCCAGGAACAACTGGGCGGCAAGATCGGGATTGGCGCCCGGATCATGGAAGTGCAGGAAACCTTTGGCAAGATCTTCAACGAGGGGACCCGGTTCCAGCGCGACGGCAGTCAGTTTGACCGGCTGTTTAAAGATGGCGACAGCTATATGCTCGGCGACATTCGCTGTTTTACCCTCTCCACGCCGGGCCACACCCCCGCCTGCATGGTGCATGTCATCGGCAATGCGGCTTTTGTCGGGGACACGCTGTTCATGCCCGACGGTGGATCCGCGCGCGCGGATTTCCCGGGCGGCGATGCGGGCCAGCTCTATGATTCGATCCAAAAGGTCCTCAGCCTGCCCGACGACATGAGGCTGTTCATGTGCCACGACTACGGCCCTAACGGCCGCGACATCCGGTGGGAAACAACCGTCGGAGAGGAAAAGGCGCATAATATCCATGTGGGCGGCGGCAAAACCCGCGCCGAGTTCATCCGCTTTCGCACCGAACGCGACGCGCAGCTGGCGATGCCCAAACTGATCCTCCCCTCGCTTCAGGTCAACATGCGCGCAGGCGAGGTACCCACCGATGAGGACGGACGTCCGATGCTGAAAGTGCCCGTAAACGGCCTGTGACCCCCGCGCGCGGAATCGTCGCACCCGGCTGAGGCGGACAGAGGCGCCGCCGGCCGTCATCGACGCCTCCAAAGCCTCGGCATGTGAAATTGACAGTAAAACCGCTGTCTTCTTGCGTAAAATTCGTCAATTTCACCCATAAATTTACAATACCGCGCTTCATGTCGGAAATTGATTTACAAGCAAGCCGTTATTTTCCCGATGTTTATTCACATCTTTTCAACTTTGCTTATTATCACCGCTGAGGTTGGAGAACATTTGACTCTGCGCGCGCTTCCATGTGGAGATCACGCGCAAGAGATTATTGGAGGGAGGACAGTCCATGACCACGCCCGAGAGCGCGGTGTACCCGCCGTCTGAGGACATTGTAGAAAACGCCCATGTGAATGCGGCGAAATATGACGCGCTCTATGCGCAGTCCATTCAGAATCCAGAGAAATTCTGGGCGGAGCAAGCCGAACGCATCACCTGGATCAAGCCTTTCACCAAGGTCAAGAACGTCTCGTATGACTTTGGCAATGTTGACATCAATTGGTTCGAAGACGGCCAGTTGAATGTGGCGGCCAACTGTATTGACCGTCATCTGGCGACCCGCGGAGAGCAGACCGCGATCATCTGGGAACCGGATGATCCATCCGAGGATGCCAAGCATATCTCCTACAAGGAGCTGCATCTGAAAACCTGCCGCATGGCCAATATCCTGGAAAGCATGGGCGTCAGAAAGGGCGACCGGGTGGTGATCTACCTGCCAATGATCCCGGAAGCCGCCTATGCGATGCTGGCCTGTGCCCGGATTGGCGCGATCCACTCGATCGTGTTTGCAGGCTTTTCCCCGGACGCCCTGGCCGCGCGTGTCAACGGCTGCGACGCCAAGGTTCTCATCACCGCCGATGAGGCCCCGCGCGGCGGTCGCAAGACACCGCTGAAATCCAATGCCGATGCGGCGCTGCTGCACTGCAAGGACAGCGTGAAATGCCTGGTGGTGAAACGCACCGGCGGCCAGACCACCTGGGTCGAGGGCCGTGACCACGACTACAATGAAATGGCGCTGGAGGCGAACGACTACTGCAAACCCGCCGTGATGGACGCAGAGGATCCGCTGTTCATCCTCTACACCTCCGGCTCCACCGGGCAGCCCAAGGGTGTGGTGCATACCACCGGTGGCTATCTGACCTATGCGGCGCTGACCCATGAGGTGACGTTCGACTATCACGACGGCGACGTCTACTGGTGCACCGCCGATGTGGGCTGGGTCACGGGTCACAGCTATATCGTCTACGGACCGCTGGCCAATGGGGCGACCACGCTGATGTTCGAAGGGGTGCCGACCTACCCCGACGCCGGCCGGTTCTGGGCGGTCTGCGAAAAGCACAAGGTCAACCAGTTCTACACCGCGCCCACCGCCATTCGCGCCCTGATGGGGCAAGGGCCTGAGTTTGTTGACAAATATGACCTTTCGGATCTCAAGGTGCTGGGTACCGTGGGCGAACCGATCAACCCCGAAGCCTGGAACTGGTACAATGACGTGGTCGGCAAGGGCAAATGTCCGATCGTCGACACCTGGTGGCAGACCGAGACCGGCGGCCACCTGATGACACCGCTGCCGGGTGCCCATGCGACCAAGCCCGGCGCCGCGATGAAGCCCTTCTTTGGCATCGAGCCGGTGGTTCTGGATCCGCAGTCCGGCGCCGAGATCGAAGGCAACGATGTCGAGGGCGTGCTGTGCATCAAGGACAGCTGGCCCGGTCAGATGCGCACGGTCTGGGGCGATCACGAGCGGTTCGAGAAAACCTATTTCTCTGACTACAAGGGCTATTACTTCACCGGCGATGGCTGCCGCCGTGATGCCGATGGCGACTACTGGATCACCGGTCGCGTCGATGATGTGATCAATGTCTCCGGTCACCGGATGGGCACCGCCGAGGTCGAAAGCGCGCTTGTGGCCCATGCCGCCGTAGCGGAGGCCGCCGTCGTCGGCTACCCGCATGAAATCAAGGGCCAGGGCATCTATTGCTATGTGACCCTGATGAATGACCGCACGCCCTCGGACGAGCTGATCAAGGAACTGCGCCAGTGGGTGCGCACCGAGATCGGCCCCATCGCCAGCCCGGATGTCATCCAATGGGCGCCCGGCCTGCCCAAGACCCGCTCCGGCAAGATCATGCGCCGCATTCTGCGCAAGATCGCCGAGAACGACTTCGGCAGCCTTGGCGACACCTCGACGCTCGCCGATCCCTCCGTGGTCGATGACCTGATCGCCAACCGCGCCAGCAAGGGATGACCAGCATGAGTGTAGATGTGATGACACGCCCGGCCGTATTGATCCTGCTGGGGCCGCCCGGCGCTGGCAAGGGCACCCAGGCGCGGATGCTGCAGGACAAGTTCGGCCTTGTGCAGCTCTCCACCGGAGATCTGCTGCGCGCTGCAGTTGCGGCGGGAACCCCGGCCGGCAAACAGGCCAAGGCGGTGATGGACGCAGGCGGCTTGGTGTCGGATGACATCGTGATCGCGATCCTGAATGACCGTCTCGCAGAGGAAGATTGCCAGAACGGCGTGATCCTCGACGGTTTTCCGCGCACCACGGTGCAGGCCAAGGCGCTTGACGATCTGCTCGCCTCCACCGGCCAGCGCATCAACGCTGCGATCAGCCTGAAGGTCGATGACGGCGCCATGGTCGAGCGGATTTCCGGTCGCTCCACCTGTGCAAACTGCGGCGAAGGCTATCACGACACCTTCAAGCCACCGCTGGCAGACGGCAGCTGCGCCAATTGCGGCGGGACCGAATTGACCCGCCGCGCCGATGATCGTGCCGAAACCGTCGCCAGCCGGCTGGAGGCCTATCACGCGCAAACCGCGCCGCTGATCGCCTATTACGCCGATGCGGGGGTTCTGACCTCGGTGGATGCCATGGCGGCCATCGAACAGGTCGCCAATGATATGTCCAAAGTGGTGCAATCGGTGATCAGCTGATCCCGACACGGGCCATGCTCCGAAACAGCCCCTGGTGCGCCAGGGGCTGTTTTGATTTCTTTTGCATCTTGTGCCAGTCGTTGAAATAAGGGCGTGGCCGACGTCGGGGCCGCAGGGCCTCAACCACCACAGACGGATTTCACCACGCATGACCCAGACGAGCTTTGTTCCCGGCCCCGAAACCCAAGCCGAGATGCGCGCCGCATTGGGCTGTTTCGCCACCGGCGTCGTCGTGGTCACAACCCAGAGCCCGCGCGGTCCGCTCGCCATCACGGCAAACAGCTTCACCTCGGTGTCGCTGGAGCCGCCGCTGGTGCTGTGGTGCCCCGCGGTGCAGTCCAAACGGCACGATCCGTTTGTGGGGGCATCGCATTTCTCGATCCACGTCATGGCCGAACAGGATATGGAAACCGCGCTGCATTTTGCCCGCAATGGCGAGGTGTTTGACACCCATGCCTGGTCCGCCAATGCCCAGGGCACGCCCGCATTGGAACAGGCCCTGGTCCGGCTGGATTGCGGCCACCATGCAGCGCATCCCGGCGGCGATCACACGATTTTGGTCGGCGAGGTCCTGCGCGTCACGCAGCGAGGCGACCTCGGTGCCGGTCTGGTCTTCCATCAGGGGCAATACGGCCGGTTCTCGCGCTAGCCGACCCCACCGCCACGACAGAGGACCCGCTGCCACACGGTGGTGCCCCGCCCCTGGCTTTCCTTGGCGTTGGTCAGGCCCGTCGCCGCACCGGGGCCAGCGGCTGAATTGCCAGCACCTGCTCCGGGCATGCAGAGGCGCACAGACCGCATCCCGAACATTGAGAATCGCGAATTTCCAGCGACGCCCCGTCACTGCCCAGATGGATGGCGCCGGTTGGACAGGCCCATGCGCATTGACCGCACAGCGTGCACCCGCCCGAAATGGTCACGCAGCCCTGCGCCGCACCCCGGTTTCGCCGTGACGCCTGCCCCAGCTGCAGCAGCGCCCCGCCACCAAGCTCCGAGGGCCTTGCGTCGCCCTCCTCCAGCAGCGCCCGCAGCGCGCTGTCCGAATGGAACAGCACCACGGAGCCATTGAGCCCCGGACACGCCGCGACCTCCTCCACCAGGCGGATCTGGTGATGGATCACGCGGATGTCAGGCGACAGCTCGACAAACACGCGCTGAAACCCATGCGCCAGCATCCCAAGCAGGTCTTCGGTGTTCAGGCAACATCGATTGCAGGTCGACAGATGGCTGACCGTATAGCGGCCCAGTCGGTACAATGGCGGCTGTTCCGTCAGCGGGAGGTTGAAATACAACACCAGCGCCTGGGGACCGTCCCCCATTTGCTGGCGCAATCGCGCCTCCAGACACGCGCGTTCCAAAGGCGCGGAGCGGCGGCCCGCATCGGGGTCAGCCGCTCCACAATAACACAGGCAACTCGTTAAATGGGACATTCTATTCCCCCAGTTCACCGGGGTAGCAGATCCCCCGAACACATCAACGAAAGCGCCTACATCCTTAACAGCCGGTTACTTTTTCTTAAAATTGACGAAGCCCACCCGCGTTGCGGATGGGCTTATTGCTAGATTTACTGCCCCACGCCTGAAAGCGGGGGCAAGACCCAATTACTTCAGTGCCGCATCGGTGATGGCATGGGTCCAGGCGCCCTCCGGCTGTTTGGTGATGACCGGATCGGATCCCCCCGACAGCAAAGTCTCAACCGTGCGCTGATAATCCGCTTCATCCAGCGCACCATTGCTGCCCGCCGTGAGTTTGGCGATTTCGCCCATCATGCGTTTCTGGTGGGTTTCGGTCTGCGCACCAGAGGCATCATTGTCGAGTACGATTTCCGCGGCCTCATCCGGGTTGGATTCCGCGTATTTCCAGCCCTTCATCGAGGCGCGCACAAAACGCTCCATCTTGTCGACAAAGGCCTCGTCAGACAGGTTCTCTTCGAGCACGTAGAGCCCATCCTCAAGCGTTGCGACGCCTTGGTCCTCGTATTTGAAGGTCACCAGCTCATCCGCCGACACGCCCGCATCAATCACCTGCCAATATTCATTGTAGGTCATGGTGGAAATGCAATCGGCCTGCCGCTGCAACAGCGGGTCGACGTTGAACCCCTGTTTCAGCACCTCGACCCCCTCGGGGCCTTTGCCTTCGGTGGAAATCCCAAGCTTGCCCATCCAGCTCATGAAGGGGAACTCATTGCCGAAGAACCAAACCCCCAGCGTGCGATCTGCCAGATCCGCAGGCTCGGAAATGCCGGTGTCTTTCCAGCAGGTCAGCATCATGCCCGAGGATTTGAACGGTTGCGCGATATTGACCAGGGGCAGGCCCTTTTCACGCGCTGCGAGGGCCGCGGGCATCCACTCCACGGTGACATCCGCGCCGCCGCCCGCAATCACCTGTGTCGGCGCAATGTCGGGGCCACCGGGCAGGATGGTCACATCGAGGTCTTCTTCCTCGTAGAACCCTTTGTCGAGTGCCACGTAATAGCCCGCAAACTGCGCCTGCGTGACCCATTTCAATTGCAGTTTGACCTCATCCGCAGCCTGTGCGGTGGAGGTTGCCATCAGTGCCATGGCGGCGGCTGTCAGCACGTTTTTCATCAGTTCGAACTCCCTGTTGATTATGATGAAATCATGCGCAAGCTCATCTCGACACGCAAAAGTTTTGCTTCTTATTGACGGTCGAAACGGCGTCCTCGCGCATATATTGAGCACAGACCAAGGCGGGGATTTGTCCCTCTGTTCAAGGCGTTGCACCCAAAGGATGAAGCGCACCCGCAAAATGCGGAGGCGCAGGTTGTTTCAGCCCCGTTGTGACGGGTGCCAGAAGGTCAGCGTTTTCTCCAAAAGCGCCATCAGACCGTAAAAGAGTGATCCGGCAATTGCTGCGACCACGATTTCGGCCCAGACCATATCGAGGGCCAACTGCCCCACCGAGGTGGAGATGCGAAATCCCATCCCCACGGTCGGAGAGCCAAAAAACTCGGCCACAATCGCACCGATCAAAGCAAGCGTGGTGGAGATCTTGAGCCCATTGAACACGAAAGGTAGCGCGGCTGGCAGGCGCAGCTTGAACAGGCTCTGCCAATAGGAGGCCGCATAGGTGCGCATCAGGTCGCGCTGCATCTGATCGGTTTCGCGCAAACCCGCCACCGTATTCACCAGCATCGGAAAGAACACCATCACCACGACCACCGCAGCCTTGGATTGCCAGTCAAAACCGAACCACATCACGAGGATCGGCGCGGTGCCAACGATGGGCAGCGCGGCGACAAAGTTCCCGACCGGCAACAGCCCCCGGCGCAGGAAATCGCTGCGATCCACAAGAATGGCCGTCAGGAACGCCGCACCGCAGCCAATGACATAGCCGCCAAGCGCGCCCTTCAGAATGGTCTGGCTGAAGTCCGCCCAGAGGATCGGCATGCTGGAGGCAAACCGCTCTGCGATCAGCGAAGGCGCGGGCAGGATCACCAGAGGCACCTCAAGGCCACGCACCAGCAGTTCCCAGACGATGAGGATCGTCACGCCAAAGATCGCAGGCACCAAGAGCCCCACCGCACGGGTATTGGCCTTTGGTCCATTGGCCAGCCGCGCGTTGATCCACCAGCCCGCGATCCACACGAGCAGTGCAAGAAAAACCAAGGCCATCAGCGCACCTCCCCTGTGGTCTGGCTGCATCGGGCGTTCGATGTCAGCATATCGTTCATGGCTTTACCCCCATGCGCCCCAGCAGCACCCGCTCCAACAGCCCCAGCAGCGCAACCAGAGCCGCCGCCAGGATTGCCGCCGCAAAGAGCGCCGACCAGATCTGCACCGTTTGTCCGTAGTAGCTGCCCGCCAGAAGCCGCGCGCCAAGCCCGGCAACCGCACCGGTGGGCAATTCGCCCACGATGGCACCGACCAATGAGGCCGCAATCCCGATCTTCAGCGAGGCAAAGAGGTAGGGCATCGAGGATGGCAACCGCAGCTTCCAGAACACCTGCCCCTGAGACGCAAAATACGTCTTCATCAGGTCAAGCTGCATATGATCAGGACTGCGCAGCCCCTTCACCATCCCCACGACCACCGGGAAGAAACTGAGATAGGCGGCAATGATCGCCTTGGGCAAAAGCCCTTGTACCCCAATGGAATAGAGCACCACGATAATCATCGGCGCCAGCGCGATGATCGGGATGGTCTGGCTGACGATGGCCCAGGGCATCACCGACATATCCATCACCCGCGAATGCACGATCCCCACGGCAAGCAGGATGCCAAGCCCGGTGCCGATGGCAAATCCCATAAGCGTCGCCGACAGCGTCACCTGCGCATGGTAGATCAGGCTGCGCTTGGAGGTGATCTTTTTCATCACCGTCGTGTCCCACAGCTCCGCGACGACCTGATGCGGGGCGGGCAGACGTGGGCGCTCCACCGACCACGCGCGCGGAATGGCAAAGCTGTTCTGCGCCACGAGTCCAAGCGCCGAAGCATCGCGCCGCTCCCTGGCAGTGGCAGGCGTCACCTGCTCCCCTGCCCGTTCTGCCGTATCCAAGACGCCCTTGATGTTCATCGGCACACAGGCAAGATACCAGATCCCGATCAGTGTCGCGACGACGGTGAGGACAGCCAAAAGCGTCTTCATGCACGGCCCTCCGAATTCCTAGCCTCAGTCATGCGCATGCCCCGCGCGCAGACCCTCGCGGACGCGATGGGCGATTTCGATGAACTCTGGCGAGTCGCGAATATCGAGGGGGCGCTCTTTGGGCAGCGTGCTGTCGATCACCTCGTGGATGCGGCCCGGACGCGGAGACATCACCACGATCTTGGTCGACAGATACACCGCCTCGGGGATCGAGTGGGTCACAAAGCCGATGGTTTTATCCGTCCGCGCCCAGAGTTTCAGCAGCTGCTCGTTGAGGTGATCGCGCACGATTTCATCAAGCGCCCCAAAGGGTTCGTCCATCAACAGCAGATCCGCATCAAAGGCCAGCGCGCGGGCAATGCTGGCCCGCTGCTGCATGCCGCCCGACAGCTGCCACGGGAATTTACCGCCAAAGCCAGAAAGCTCCACCAGCTCCAGCACCTCGGCCACGCGTTTGTCCTGCTCGGCCTTGGAATATCCCATGATTTCAAGCGGAAGCTTGATGTTCTTGGCGATGGTGCGCCACGGGTACAATCCCGCCGCCTGAAACACATAGCCATAGGCACGCTGCTTGCGGGCGTCTTCGGGGGTCATCCCGTTCACGGTCAAGCTGCCGCCCGTCGGCGTTTCCAGCGACGCGACACATCGCAGGAATGTCGTCTTGCCACAGCCCGAAGGGCCAATGAAGGAGACAAAATCTCCCTTGCTGATCGTCAGGTTGATGTCCTTGAGCGCGTGAACGGATGTCTCACCCGTCCCAAACACAAGGTTCAGATCCCGGGCTTCGATCACTGCGGCATCCGGGGCTCGGTCCATGGCGCTGTCCACCCGTGAGGTCATTTGCATATTCATTTCATAGCCTTGGTCAAACAAACGGGGGCACGCGGCCCCCGTTTCTGATGCAGTTAGACGCCAGTGGCGGGAATGCCGCTGCGCTCCACCGGGCGCGGCGCGGTCAGATCCTTCCAGGTGCTGAGTGCCGTGTTGACCACGGTGTTGGGCGCGCGCTCCACAAACTTGCCGTGGCCTTCCTGCGTCTTGATTTCGCCGTCCATCACGGCGACCTGACCGCGGGTCAGCGTGTAGCGTGGCAGGCCCTTGACCTCTTTGCCCTCGAACACGTTGTAATCAATGGCGGATTGCTGCGAGGTAGCCGAGATCACCTTGGTCTTTGCAGGGTCCCAGACCACCAGATCCGCATCCGCCCCGACCAGAACCGCGCCCTTTTTGGGGTAGCAGTTCAGGATCTTGGCGATGTTGGTCGAGGTCACGGCGACAAATTCATTGGGCGTCAGACGGCCGGTCTCAACCCCATGGGTCCAGAGCATCGGCATCCGATCCTCAAGCCCGCCGGTGCCATTGGGGATCTTGGTGAAATCCCCCACGCCATAGCGTTTCTGCTCGGTCGAGAAGGCGCAATGATCCGTTGCCACCACCGACAGGGAGCCAGACTGAAGCCCCGCCCAGAGGCTGTCCTGATGCTGCTTGTTGCGGAACGGCGGCGACATCACCCGGCGCGCGGCATGGTCCCAATCGGCGTTGAAATACTCGCTTTCATCCAGCGTCAGATGCTGGATCAGCGGCTCGCCCCAGACCCGTTTGCCCTGCATGCGCGCACGGCGAATGGCCTCGTGGCTGTCCTCGCAGGAGGTATGCACCACATAGAGCGGCACGCCCGCCATATCGGCGATCATGATGGCGCGGTTGGTGGCCTCGCCCTCGACCTGCGGCGGCCGGGAATAGGCATGCGCCTCCGGGCCGGTGTTGCCCTGCGCCAGCAGTTTGGCGCTCAGCTCCGCCACCACATCGCCGTTTTCGGCATGCACCATGGCAATGCCGCCCAACTCCGACAGGCGCTGGAAGGAGGCATAGAGTTCATCGTCGTTCACCATCAAGGCGCCCTTGTAGGCCATGAAGTGCTTGAACGTGTTGATGCCGCGGGTCTCGATCACGGTCTTCATCTCGTCAAAGACCTGCTCCCCCCACCATGTCACCGCCATATGGAAAGAATAGTCGCAGTTCGCCCGGGTGGATTTGTTGTCCCAGCGTTTCAGCGCATCGAGCAGACTCTCGCCCGGCTGCGGCAGCGCAAAATCCACCACCATGGTGGTGCCGCCCGCCAGTCCCGCGCGGGTGCCGCTTTCGAAATCATCGGTGGAATAGGTGCCCATGAAGGGCATCTCCAGATGGGTATGCGGGTCGATCCCGCCCGGCATCACGTAGCAGCCGGTGGCGTCCAGCACCTCATCACCTTTCAGATCCGGGCCAATTTCGGTGATGATGCCGTTTTCCACCAGCACATCTGCCTTATAGGTCAGATCCGCGGTCACGATGGTGCCGTTCTTGATGACTTTGGTCATATCAAACTCCCTGTGGTCCGACGCCTTGCGCGCCGTTGTCTTCAAAACCCGGGTGAGTTTCTTGTGACCCTGAATATCCCGGGTGTCGCGCAGGCGCGACGGGGGCAGCGCCCCCTTGGTTGTGTGAGGTCAGGCGACGATCTCTGCCGTCTCCAGCACCGCATGCAGCATCACATCGGTGCCCGCTGCGGCCCAGTCTTTGGAAATCTCTTCCGCTTCATTGTGGCTCAGCCCATCAACGCAGGGGCACATGATCATCGCGGTGGGGGCCACATCGTTGATCCAGCAGGCGTCATGCCCCGCGCCGGAAACGATATCGAGATGGCTGTAGCCCAGACGCTCCGCCGCATTGCGCACCGCGTTGACGCAGGTCTCGTCAAAGGTCACGGGGTCAAAATGCCCGACGGGTTCGATCTCCAGCCCAAGCCCCAGCTCCTCGGCGATCTCCTTCGCCTTGGCCTCGAACTGTGCCCGCATCGACGTGAGTTTCTCCAGATCCGGCGTGCGGAAATCCACGGTGAAGACCACCTTGCCGGGGATCACATTGCGCGAGTTTGGGAAAACGTCGCAATGCCCCACCGCGCCAACCGCATGCGGCTGATGCGCCATGGCGATCTGATGCGCCGCTTCGGTCATCCGCGCCATGCCAAGCCCGGCATTCACCCGCATGTTCATCGGCGTGGAGCCAGTATGCGCGTCCTTGCCACTCACCGTGCATTGCAACCACCACAGCCCCTGCCCATGGGTCACAACGCCAATATCCTTGCCTTCGGCCTCTAGGATGGGGCCCTGCTCAATGTGCAGCTCGAACATCGCGTGCATCTTGCGCGCGCCGACCGCCTCATCTCCGACCCAGCCGATCCGCTTCAACTCGTCGCCGAACGTCTTGCCCTCGGCATCCTCACGCCCATAGGCCCAGTCCTGTGTGTGCTTGCCCGCAAACACGCCTGAGGCCAGCATCGCGGGCGCAAACCGCGTGCCTTCCTCGTTGGTCCAGTTCGTGACCACGATCGGGTGTTTGGTCTTGATCCCGAGGTCGTTCATCGTGCGCACTGCTTCCAAGCCACCAAGCACCCCCAGAACGCCATCGTATTTGCCGCCCGTCGGCTGGGTGTCCAGATGCGAGCCCATATAGACCGGCAGCGCGTCGGGATCTTCGCCGGGGCGGGTCGCAAACATATTGCCCATGGTGTCACAGCCCATGGTCATGCCTGCCGCCTCGCACCAGGACTGAAACAGCGCCCGCCCTTCGGCATCCGCATCGGTGAGCGTCTGGCGGTTGTTGCCCCCCGCGACGCCGGGGCCGATCTTGGCCATCTCCATCAGGCTGTCCCACAGCCGATCGCCGTTGATTTTCAGATTTTGTCCAAGCGCGGTCATCTCTGTTTGCTTCCTTCCCTGTGGTCTGCCTCGCCCTCATGCATCGGGGCGGGGTCATGCGTGGCTTGTCCAGCCCGGGTCAGTGGCTCTCACTGTGCCGTTGGTTCTGGCCGGGTCGCCAAGACGGGCAAGGCCGGACATTTGACCAACTGGTCAAACTCACGCTATCACCAGATGAGACTCAGTCAAGAAATTGCGCGCCTGTCCGTTCGGAATTGATTTCAGCTGCCGGGCATCTGTGCAAAAATCATGCGACGCCTGCCAGGACCAGACACCAACAGAAAGCACCGGCACGACATGCCCAAAGACCGCAGCCCGACGAGGATCCAAAAACGCAATCGTGCCAATATCCTGGAGGCCGCTCTGGATGTGTTTTCCCAAAACGGTTTTCGCGGATCGACGGTCGATCAGATCGCCAGCGCGGCCGGGCTGTCAAAGCCCAATCTGCTCTATTATTATCCGTCCAAGGAAGCGATCTTTACCGACCTTCTGTCGAAACTTCTCGCAACCTGGCTGGCCCCGCTGCGCGATATCGACCCGGACGGAGACCCGATGGAGGAGATCCTCAGCTACGTTCAGCGCAAATTGCAGATGAGTCAGGACATGCCGCGCGAAAGCCGCCTCTTCGCCAATGAGATCGTCCAAGGCGCACCGCGCATGATCGACACGCTCTCGACGGAACTGCGCGAACTGGTGGATGCGACAGAAGTCATCTTTCAGGACTGGATGGCTGCGGGCAAGATCGCCAGCGTTCATCCCCGGCATCTGTTGTTTTCGATCTGGTCCCTCACCCAGCATTACGCGGATTTCGAGGTTCAGGTGCAGACCCTGATGACCCCCGAGGACCCTTTTGCCGCCGCGCCGGAATTTCTCGACACGCTCTACCGCCGCATGCTCACGCCCACGACCTGACACTCCGGACGCAACGCCCAAGTTGGGAGGCCAAGAGGGGGATGGCGGGTCAAGGGCCGCAAAGCGGCGGCGCGCAAGCGACGTTTACCCTTGAGGCGCCAGCGCCCGCCTCAAACTTGATCTGGTCCATCAGGACACATGTGCCCCTGATGGACCTCCCCGGCAAAATTTCGACCTCTCCCCAATAGCGATCCGGCCTCGGTGCTACGCCAAAGCCCCGCGCAAAACAAAGGCGCCGCGCGAAGCGCGGCGCCGGGCCCAACGGGAGAGGATGCAGGTTACCTGCATCCTCGACGGGCGGGAGCCTCCCCGCCGTGGCTTATTCCGCCGCTGTCGCAGCCGGATTGTTCGGATGCTGTGTCCAGTTGCCATATTCGCCGCTCACCACCTTGCCGGTGCGCTCATCAACAGCGCCGACGGCAACCTCTTCCATGGTGATACAGCCCTCGACCGGGCAGACATTGACACAGAGATTACAAGCCACGCATTCATCGTCCTTCACGGTAAAGGTCCGATCCGCCGACATCGCGATCGCCTGATGCGAGGTATCCTCGCAGGCCGCATAGCAACGCCCGCATTTGATGCAATCGTCCTGAGAGATCTTCGCCTTGGTCACATAGTTCAGATCCAGATACTGCCAGTCGGTGACATTGGGAACCGCCATCCCGCGGAAGTCCTCAATGGAGGAATATCCCTTCTGATCCATCCAGTCCGACAGACCCGAGATCATCTCCTCGACAACTTTGAACCCATAGGTCATGGCCGCCGTGCAGACCTGCACATTGCCCGCCCCCAGCGCAATGAACTCTGCCGCATCGCGCCAGGTTGTGACGCCGCCAATGGCGGAAATCGGCAGGCCTGCGGTCTGCGGATCGCGGGCGATCTCGGCGACCATATTCATCGCGATCGGCTTCACCGCCGGACCGCAATAACCGCCATGGGTGCCCTTGCCGCCGATCATCGGCTCCGGCGACATCGCATCAAGGTTCACCGAGGTGATCGAATTGATCGTGTTGATCAGCGACACCGCATCCGCATTGCCAGCCTTGGCCGCGCGCGCCGGGTGGCGAATGTCGGTGATATTGGGCGTCAGCTTCACGATCACCGGCTTGTCGTAATATTGCTTGCACCACTCTGTGACCATCTGGATGTATTCCGGCACCTGCCCCACCGCAGAGCCCATGCCGCGCTCGGCCATGCCATGCGGACAACCAAAGTTCAGCTCGATCCCGTCACAGCCGGTTTCCGCCACACGCGGCAGGATCGCTTTCCACGCGGCTTCTTCGCAAGGCACCATGATCGAGGCAATGAGCGCGCGATCCGGATAATCCTTCTTCACGCGGGTCATTTCCTCAAGGTTCACATCCAGCGGACGGTCCGTGATCAGCTCAATGTTGTTGAGCCCCAAGAGCCGCCGGTCCGCGCCCCAGATCGCGCCATAGCGCGGCCCGTTCACATTCACCACCGGCGGACCTTCGGCGCCCAGCGTCTTCCAGACCACACCGCCCCATCCGGCCTCAAAGGCGCGGCGGACGTTGTATTCCTTGTCGGTGGGCGGCGCGGAGGCCAGCCAAAACGGGTTCGGTGATTTGATACCGAGGAATTCTGTCGTAAGATCAGCCATTTGATCTCTCCCTGTTTGCTAACTATACGGCCTGCCCTGCCCTGCAAGGCGGCGCATAGCGGCTTCAGCCCATCAGGCTCGCGTGGATATCTTCGGCCGCATCGCGGCCCTCGGCGACGGCAGTCACGGTGAGGTCATCGCCGCCGGATGCACAATCGCCCCCGGCCCAGACCCCGGACACAGAGGTGCGCCCGGTTTCAGAGACCTTGATCTTGCGCCCCTCCAGCTCCAGCGTCTCCGGCTGGCCCTCAAGCGTCTGACCGATGGCCTTCATCACCTGATCGGCGGCCAGTCGCACCGTCTCTCCGGTGCCGGTGACGCGCCCGTCCACAACATTGGTGTATTCCAGTTCGATCTCGACCGCAGACCCGTTGCCATGGATCGCCTTTGGCATCACGTTGAACATCAGCTTCACGCCCTTGGAGGCCGCAAGATCCTGTTCAAACCGGCTCGCGCCCATGGCGTCCCGCCCCCGGCGATAGGCGATGGTGACATTTTCAGCGCCCAGAAGTTTGGACTGCACGGCGGCATCCACGGCGGTCATACCGCCGCCGATGACCACCACATTGCGCCCCACGGGCAGCGCGGTCAGATCCTCAGCCTGACGCAGCTCCGCGATGAAATCCACCGCATCGCGCACGCCGTCCTTGTTTTCGCCCTCCGCACGCAGCGCATTAACGCCCTGTAGCCCGACGGACAGGAACACCGCGTCAAAGTCAGACTGAAGCCCCTCCAGCGTCAGCCCCATGCCAAGCCCGCGCCCGTACTCGATGGTGATGCCGCCGATTTGCAGCAACCACTCCACTTCGCGCGCGGCAAAGTCATTGGTGGATTTATAGGCCGCGATCCCGAATTCATTCAGGCCCCCCGCCTTGGCCTTGGCCTCATAGACCGTGACCTCGTGACCGTGCATCGCCAGACGGTGCGCCGCCGCAAGACCCGCAGGCCCTGCCCCGACAACCGCAACCCGCTTGCCCGTGGCCGCTGCGCGGGTGAAGGGGTGCACGTCCCGCTCCATCAGCATATCGGTGGCGTAGCGCTGCAAGCGACCGATTTCGACCGGCTTGCCCTCGGCCACCTCCCGCACGCAGACCTCTTCGCAGAGCGTCTCTGTCGGACAGACCCGGGCGCACATGCCGCCGAGAATGTTCTGCTCCAGAATAGTCTTGGCAGCACTTTCCGCATGCCCGCCCTGGATCTCGCGGATGAATTGCGGAATGTCGATGCTGGTGGGACACGCCGTCATACAGGGCGCATCAAAACAGAAATAACAGCGATCCGCCGCAACCGCGGCCTCATGCGCATCAAAGGGCGCGTGAAGATCCGCGAAGTTTTCGGCGATTTCCTGAGCGCTGAGCCGCTCTGATCGCACTCCGGATACCTGGTGGCCTGCTGCCATTGGGTGTCTCCTTGCTGATACTGGACAGTCAATGATGTCTTCTTGTTGAAACCAGAGTGCCACAGGCGGATTTTTTATCAACTGGTAAAATTTAGAGAATGCGCTTTCTCACCCTTTGACGCTGCAATTGAGGCGGGTAATAAATTGTTTTCACAAAACAAATTCAGATTGATTAATTCTGATGCACATCCCTGGCAGGCACAAAGACACAGCTGAACTGCGCATTTTCAATGCAAAACGGGGACCTGAGTCCCCTCAGATCCCCGTTCGATAACGTCGGCGCATGGGTCCGGTTCAGGACATTCCAAGCGCTTCTTTGTACATTTCCAACACGGCCTCTTCTTCGGCGATGTCGTTTTCATCGCGCTTGCGCAGAGCGATAATCTTGCGCAGAACCTTGACGTCGTAACCGCGCCCTTTGGCTTCGGCCATGACCTCTTTCTGCTGCTCGGCAATTGCCTTCTTCTCTTCGTCCAGACGCTCGAACCGCTCCACAAACTGGCGCAGCTCGCCTGCGGTGACGCGGTAGTTTTCGCTCTTTTCGTCTTCGGTCATGTCCATGGGATGGCCCTCGTGCAAATTGCCTCAACTGCTCCGGTTTGGCACCGGTTGAGGCAGAGGGATACAGCGCTGTCACGCGCCTCGCAAGGCTGGAGTTCCACGGTCATGCTTGCAGTGGCGGGATCACTCTTGTAGGCGCTGAACCATCCGCGTGACACGCGCCAGGGGCGGTGTCGGGCATGAGACCTGACAGAGGGAAAGCAGGCAGATGGAATATTTGGTTTGGGCCGGTGGCACGCTCTCGATCCTCGGCATGATCGGGCTGGTCTGGTGCGTGGTCAGCGTCATGCGCGCCAAGCGCAAGGGGCTGAGCGATGAGGAGCTGCGCGCCGTGTTGCAATCCGTCCTGCCCAAGAACCTCGGCGCATTGCTGCTGTCGGTTCTGGGTCTGATGCTGGTGATGGTTGGGCTGTTCCTGAGCTGACACTCAGACACAGCCGCAAGATGTCGCCTTATGTCTGATCCGGGCCAGCCTGAGCATCGACACAGATGCACCACACTCGGGACGACACTAGGGACGATAAGCGAGCACGCCCCCTCCGGCGCGCACAGCACGCCCACTGAAACCGGTTGTCCCGGTGCCCGCGCCGCTTGTGATCTGCTGGATCGACGGGCCGCTACACCGGCATATTGTCGAACTGACTTTCGATCATTTCATCGTTCAGCACCTGCTCGGTGCGTTTCAGATGGGCAGGAACCTGCACGCCAGTCGCCTTGAGCCGGTTCATCACGCGGATAAACTCGGGCTGCAGATCCAACCGGCCGAGCTCCGGTGTGGCGCGGATCTTCTGTTCCAGCAGGCAGGCTCTTTCGATCAACTGTTCCGTGGTCATTCGTTACTCTCCTCCCCTACACAGCAGCGAGGTCATCTTTGCGCCCCGCTACATTGGGTTAGTTTACAACAGTCTCAGGTTGCATCAACGCCTGCATGTCGCAAGACCGCAAATTGACGCATTCTCCGCTCATACGCCTCAAAAAAAGGCATGCTGCAACACAGCACGTCTTGAGGGGGCAGAATGCGCGCGCAGCACAAAACCCGGATCTGATAACGTTAACTCTACCTATGATTGCTTATTGGCGCATCGATTGACACCCCAGATGACGCTTACATTCCACATTCGGAATGTTATACCGACGATCAAGCGCCCCTGCGGCGTGTCGAGCCACGGAGCGCGAGGCGGTCAGTTTGTTCGGCACGAGGCGAATCATAACCACCGATCACATCATGGCCGCGCCTTTAGTCAGCCTTGGAACGCGCATTGATAGCCACCCCATCCTGGTCCGAAATCGGCTGGACACCAACAGATCAGAGCTCAACACCCGCCATCGCCGCATGGAGCTGCGGCGGCTGGCATCACGTTTTTGCGCCGCGATGCCCCGGCCTATGCTTATAGCGCCAAGGCAGTGCTTGGTTCTGGACCGCAGCGGAGCAAAGGCTTAAAGGAGTGGCATGGACGCACGCACGCTTACACCCCGCTATTCGGTTTCTCCGCAGATCTCCGTGGAGGATGTTCCCGCCATCGCAGCCGCCGGTTTCACCACCGTGATCTGCAACCGCCCTGACGCGGAAGTGCCGCCCAGCCATCAGGCTGCGGCCCTGCGCGCAGCGGTCGAGGCGGCTGGGCTCACATTCCATGAACTGCCGCTGACACATCAGACCATGACAGCCGAAAATGTCGCCCGCCAGCGCGAACTCTATGAGAATGCAACTGGACCGGTGCTGGCCTATTGCGCCTCCGGTACGCGGTGTTCGGTGGTCTGGTCCCTGGGTCAGGCTGGCGATCTTGGTGTCGATACCATCATGCATGTGACCCAGGAAGCCGGCTACGACCTGTCCGGGCTACGCCCGACGCTCGATGCGCTGGCGCAGAACAAAGCCTAGGCGCGTCGTCCCGTTTCGCCCTTCTGTGACTGGCTTCAGCGGCCCCTGTGCCGCGATCAGATCGCGCATCGATACAGAGCGGCGCCTTCTGTGGCGGGTGCCGCCCCCGTCACACTGTGGGTTACGGATTCTGCGGCAGGGGGCGGTCGGTGAACACCGCCCCGCACCGCTGCCCCGCCAGCCCTATCGCGGATGGACCGCCGACAAGGCCGAGGGGATCAGTGAGGGAACCTGTGCCCGCTCGTAGGGTCAGGACCCATTAATTCTGCATCTCTGGCGTCAACTCCGCGAAATATCAGAGGCTTAGGACGCGCGGGGAAGTGTGGTTCACTTTTTAAACGGCCTAAGCCGCTGAGGTGAAGCGGAGTTGACGTCCTTTGGATTTGACGGATTTTCACCCTGCCGTCGTCTCAGCGCCTTGAAATAGAACCACTATTCCTGCGCCCCTGATCCTTATCAGGCAGAAAATCTGTCAAACCAGCGGTGCAGAATTAATGGGTCCTGACCCTAGGTCCCGGTTTCCGGGAGATCTTCTCCCAATCCGGCCAGTTCCGAGATTTCTGCCGCGGCGTCATCGGCGTTGAAATCGCCAAGATCATTCATCGGCAGATCAGGCAATTCTCCCATCCCGGCAAAATCACCCATGGGAAGATCGCCGCCCTCCAGGCCGCCGCCCAGATCCCCGGCCATATCCGATCCCAGACCGCCGCCGAGATCCGCACCGAGATCCGCACCAAGGTCGCCGCCCATTGGCGCTCCCAGGTCAGCCGCGGGATCCCCACCGAATCCTGCATCAAGCCCGCTTCCGAGGCTGTCGCCGGGTTCCTGCAGGCCCTGAGCCGCAATGGAGAGATCCAGCGTGTTGTCCTCCAGCGCCTGCATGTTGCCGCCCTGCGCAATGCCGTCAGAGAAACTGCCCTCGCCTCCGGAGACCAGCCGGGTGCGCTGTTCCGTCAACCGTACTGCACGCGATCCGTTCATCTGCCCAAGACGCCCCTTGGCGATGGGCTGGCCGTTGATCGCCTGCAGGTCGGTCTCGTAGAGATAAGCCTGATCCAGCGGCAGCAGCTCGCCTTTTTTCAGGGCTGCAAACTGGCGCAGCGGCACCCGCATCTTGCACAGCACCGCCGTCAGTTCCGCCCGCATCGAGCCAACGCTGGAACCAAGCCGCGGTCCGCGCACCGAATCCGTCTCATCGAGCTGCTCCACCGAGGGTTCCGGCAGCACCAGACAGATTTCGCCCTGCATCTTGCCGGTGGCGAGATCGACGTTCATGTTGATGACGCGATAATCCTCGGCCTCCATGCCGAGCACTAGGGTCCGCACGTCCTCGACCTGGGCGCCGAACCGATAGCCTTCGAAGATCCGCAGATCGGTCTGATCGTGCAGCAGCGAGGAGACCTTGCTGAACAGCTTTTCCAGAAACTCCGCCACCATCGCCGCGTCGGTGGGGGTATAGTGCCGCTCCGTCCCGGACATGCCCATGACGGTGCCCATGGTCTGTTGTTGAATGAGGGCGGTCACCGCCGCCGCATCCAGCGTCGCGGCCCCAATGCGCCCCTGCGGGCAATCCAGCACGACCAGCAGGTGGCTGTCCGACAACAACCCGCCGAGGTCATCCGGCGTCCGGTTGGTCTGACGTGCCGCAATCACCGCCATCGGCAACTCGCACAGGTCTTCTGCCGCACGGGCCACCGAACGGCGCAGCGCCTTCAGCGTCAAGGACCCTCCTGTCCCCGCCGTGCCTTCCTTCGAGGCAGCAAGTTTGCGCGCCAGTCCCCCGACCGCGCGCTTGCCATCCTCCGTTTGATCCTTGTCAGTCATAAAATGAACCTGAGCCTTCCGCACCCTTATGGCACTGGTTCTAGCCCAGTGCTGGTTACCAAGACCTTTACAAATTTCAGCGGATTTCTTCTATTTTCGCTTGTTTTGGCAAAGTTACGCGAAATGCGGCCCCCGTGTCGCCCGGAAGATAGGCGACATCGCCGCCAAGGCGTCGCATGATTTCCTTGCAGATCGCCAGACCAAGCCCGGCGCCACCGGCGCGTTCCGGCGTAACTCTCGAGAATTTCTCAAAGATCATCGCCTGGAAGTCTTCGGGGATGCCGGCGCCGTTGTCGCGCAGATCCACATGCACCTGATCGGTCGTCTCGGTGACGGCAATCTCCAGGGTCGGGCTGTCCGCGGTGCAATATTTCTGTGCATTTGCAATCAGGTTGATGAACACCTGGCTCAGCCGGTCCACATCGGTTTCCACCAGAACCGCCTCGGCCTCGCCCGCGCGATCGACCCGCAGGGGACCGTCCGCGCCCGCCAGTGCCGAGGCCACCGCGTGATCCAGGATGTCCGACAGGTTGCGGCGCGACAGGTTGAGCGTGACAGCGCCGCTCTCCAACACGCTGAGATCGAGAAGATCGTTCAGCAATCGCGTAAGCCGCAGCGCCTCGTCGTGGATGATGGATGCATATTTACGCTGTTCTTGCGGCGTGAGTCCCGGCTCGTCGCGCAGGATTTCCGAAAACGCCCGCACCGAGGTCATCGGGGTGCGCAGCTCGTGGCTGACCTGGCTCAGAAAGGCATCCTTCTGCTCGGACAATTGCGTCAGTTTCTGGTTGGTCTCGCGCAGCTGCCGGGCGGTGCGGGACAATTCCTGCGACTGCGCCTCCAGTCGGCTGGAATACTCCAGCAACTGCGCGGATTCGTCGGCCACCGCCAGCAGATCCTCGACCGACACCGCGGCTCCGCTGACAATCTGGCCGATCATTGCATGCGCCGCCGCCGCGCCGATCGAGGCGCTTAATTCGCGTTCCAGCTGCTCCAGAAAGGTCGGCGTGGGTTCAGGCAGCGGGCCCGGCCCACCCTGACGTTTCAACGCGGCCTGAAAGAAGGATTGCGCCTCATCCGGCCCCAGAATGCGCTGCGACATGATCATCAGATCCTCGCTCTGCGCGACGGAGCCGGTCCAGCCGCCAGGCCCGGCGGAATGGTCAAAGACATGCACGAATTGCGCGCCCTGCAAACGCTCCATCGGGCTTGGGAAACTCAGAACGGAAACAATGGCATAGGCCGCGACATTGAGGCTCATCGACCAGAGGACGCAATGCACGATCGGATCCAGCCCCTCGATCCCGAACAACGCCTGCGGTCGCAGCCAACCGAGGCCGAAGGGGCCGTTGCTCAGCGTTGCCGCGGAAAACACGCCTCCGGCAACCTCGGGCAGCAGCAAGGTATAGCCCCAGACCGTAAAGCCGAGGAACAACCCCGCCAGCGCGCCGGCGCGGGTAGCGCCCCGCCAGAACAGGCCGCCCACAAGGGCCGGCAGGATCTGGGCAATCCCGGAAAAGGAAATCAATCCGATCGCCGCCAGTGCCGCACCGCCGCCGGACATCTGGTAATAGGCATACCCAAGCCCCATGATCGCGGCGATCGAGAAGCGCCGCGCAAACAGCACCACAGAGCGCACATCGCCCGAGACCGACGCGCCGCCAAAGGCATCTGTGGTGCGCAGCCAGATCGGCATCACGATATGGTTCGACACCATGGTCGACAGGCTCATCGCCGCCACGATCACCATCGAGGTCGCCGAGGAAAAACCACCCAGGAACGACAGCATCGCCAGCCCGTTCTGCCCCTGCGACAGCGGCAGCGTCAGCACAAAGAGATCCGGGTTCGCGCCCTGCGGCAGCAGCTCGAGACCCACAGCCGCAATCGGCACCACAAAGATCGAGATCAGCAGCAGATAGGTGGGAAAGGCCCAGGCGGCGATGCGCAGGTGGCGCTCATCCTCGTTCTCGACCACCATGACCTGAAACATGCGCGGCAGGCAGACAAAGGCGGCCGCCGCCAGAAAGGTGATCGCCGTCCAGCGTCCCCCATCGACCTGCCATTGTCCGATCGGCGATCGGTCGACACGGGCGAGCACCTGCTCCACGCCGCCTGCCAGCCCCCAGACCACAAAGATGCCGACGGCGACCAGCGCGATCAGCTTGACCACCGCCTCCAGCGCCACCGCGATGACCACCCCATGGTGGCGTTCGTTGGCGTTGAGGTTGCGGGTGCCGAACAGGATCGCAAAACAGGCCAGCCCCGTGGCGATCCAGAACACCGTGCCGCTTTCGTTGTAGCTGCGGGTCGGGTCCGCTTCGGCAAAGATTGCCACCGACAGGGTGATCGACTGCAATTGCAGGGCGATATAGGGGGTGACCCCGATCACCGCGAGCACCGTCACCCCGATCGCCAGCACATTGGATTTGCCATAGCGGGCCGACAGCAGATCGGCGATCGAACTGATGCGCTGGCTGCGCCCCACCCGCACCAGCTTGCGCAGGCCCCACCACCAGCCGATCATCACCAGCGTCGGGCCGAGGTAGATGGTGACATATTCCATCCCCGACCGCGCCGCATAGCCCACAGCCCCGTAAAAGGTCCAGGCGGTGCAATAGATCGACAGCGACAGCGTGTAGATCAGAGGCGAGCCCATGAAGCGCGCGCCACGTCCGCGCAACGCCTGCCGATCCGCCCAGAACGCCACCGCAAACAGGATCGACACATAGCCGATACTGACCATCGCCAGCAGGTTGAGCGAGGTCATGCCTCGGTCTCCGGGTCTGTGTCGGGCGCGGATGTGGTGGCGTCGGGCCGGGCGTCAGCCCCCGCCTGGCCGGGAATGAGCGGGTCCACCGGCCCGCCGCTGCCTGTCCAGTGGACCGCCCACAGGCGCACCACCACCGAAAACCCCACCGAAAACAGGATCAACCCGCCCCACACGGCAAAGATGTAGATCATCGCAGACGACAGGCTGCTGGCCGCCGGTGCCTCCGGGCCCGCTCCGGGGTCCTGCTGCGGCCACAGGAGCGGCACCAGGAACAGCAGCGCCCCGATCAGGGGAGCCAGCCGCGCGATGTCCATCAGCCGACGTCGCCGGTAGGTGCGCCGCTCAACAAAGGGCGTGCGCAACTCATCCTTGCTGCCAGCACCATCGGACCGGATCATCGCAATCCGCTCAGCCCACGTCGCTCACGGAGGTCACCGGAGCGGAGCCGGCCTCCGGGTCGCGGGCCTGCCGGGCCTGCGCATTCAGGTCCCGCACGGCGGCCAGAACCTCAGTATTGGAAAACGGCTTGGTCATGAAACGGGTCACCCCGGCCTTCTCCGCCATTTCCCGATCCTTGAGCTGGCCGCGGGCCGTGAGCATCAGCACCGGCAGATGCGACAGGGCCTCTATCTCCCTGATGTCGCGAATGATTTCCATGCCGCTCTTGCCGGGCAGCATCAGGTCGAGGATCACCAGATCGGGCGCGGCGGCCTCGATCACCGACAGCGCGGTGCTGCCATCCTCATGCACGTCCACCTGCCACCCTTCCCGCGACAGCAGAAAGCGGATGGCCTCGGCAATATTGGCTTCGTCTTCGATCAGAACGACTCGTCCAGCCATGGTCCCTCTTGTCCTCCCCATGCACCACGCCGGTATCCGGTTCCTCCGGGTGCGGAGCGATCTTTGCATGAAACCAAAGCCGCTGTCACCCGGCAGTTACACAGGCCCGGCCCTGGATGCGCTGCTGCCGCTAGTCCAGCACCACCTGTTCGCCGCCCTGAGCCGGGCGCAGGATCGACGGTTCGCGCCGCGCCGCGCAGCTGCGGCGCACGCAGATCCGGCAACTGGCGCCCACCGGGCGCGACTCCGCTGCCGGTTCGGAAGGCTGGGCCTCCACCGAGGGCAGGATCAACATCACGGCGCGCAACACCGGGTCGCTGTCAAAGGCCACCGGCTGCGCCGTCCAGGAAATCGCAAAACAGTCGCTGTCCCGCGCGGCGCGGCCCTGTTGGTGGACGCGGCGCCAGATTGGCACGCCCGGTTGCGACAGGGCCGTGAACAATGGCCACAGCGGACAGGACGCCCCAAAACGCGGCAGCGAGAACCCCGGCACCGGTTTGCGGAACAGGATCGAACCGGAGGCGTCGCAGACCACCAGCCCGGTGGGCTGGCCCAGCACCTCCTCCGGCAGGGCGGCCAGCCGACGCAAGACCCGATGCACCGGGACGCCGAATTCGCGCGCCAACACGCCGGGCAGCAGACCGCAGCGCGCCAGCGCCTCTTGCAGGATCTCCAGCGGCATGTCGCGCGCGTCTGCCTCGTAATCCGCCAGCGCCGCAGCCGCCAGTTTCCGCGCCGCGCGACTGTCCAGCTCTGCTGCCCGGTCGGCCAGTTCGCCCGCCGTCGCTGTGCGCGCCTCCAGTTCGGGAAAGTGGAACCCGCGGGCGGTAAAGAAAGCCTCGACCTCCTCCTGCGGGATCCCGCGGCGTTCGGTGCCCTGATCGCTGTCATCGAGGAACCGCACCAGCGCGCGGCTGCTGTCCGCCAGTCGCTGGGCGTCCTCGTCGAGGTTCTTGTGGAACCGGTCGCGCCATTCCGCCTCCAGCTCGCCCGGCTCCGCCAGGATCGCAGCCGTCGAGCGGATCGCGGCGGCGGTGGAAAGCACCTCGTGCAGCGACGCCGCCAGATGCGGGTCATGGGTCAGCCGATCCGACAGCGATCGCACCGTGCGCTCCAGCGCGCCGATCCGGCCATGGGTCTCCGTCAGCACCTCCGCCCAGCCGGGAAAGCGGCCGGCGAACTCGTCGACACGGTCCAGTTCCACCGCCGGAGTGCGCGCATCCGCTGCCGCCTCGCGCAGCGCGGCGACCAGCGCGGCCTCCACCCCCTCGGTCAGAAGCGACGGCTCCACCCCCAGCGCCTGCGCCAGCGCCACAAGCAGCTTGCCGCCGATTCTGCGGCGGTTGTGTTCGATCAGATTGAGGTAGGAGGCCGAGATCCCCACGTCGCGCGCCAGATCCGCCTGGCGCATCCCCAGCATCAGCCGCCGCTCTCGGATACGGCTCCCGGTCATACTGTCTGCCACCATCGGTCGACCTCCTCTTGCAAAAGCGGGACTTTTCAAGGGCTTTCTGCACGGCAGAATAAGAAAATTTACCGCAACGCATGATTTACTGTACATTTCTTTACAGAAAAACCACGCAAAACAAGGGTTTTATTGCGTAGATTTACAATGCACGCCCATACTCGTTTTGCACAATGCTGCAAGGGGACGCGCGAAAGTGAGGAGTCGCGCCTCGCCTTTTTCATCCTAGGGAGGAAACTAAATGTCCAAGACAGACCTAAGCCGTCGTGGCCTGCTCAGAACCGGTGCCGTGACAAGCGCCGGGCTGGCGCTGCCGACGATCTTCACCGCGCAGAGCGCCTCGGCCTTTACCAATGATCCGACCGGCGGCACCGTCACCCTCGGCTTCAACGTGCCGCAGACCGGCCCCTACGCGGACGAGGGCGCCGACGAGCTGCGCGCCTACCAGCTGGCGGTCGAGCACCTGAACGGCGAAGGCGACGGCGGCATGCTGAACACCTTCAGCTCCAAGGCGCTCGAAGGCAGCGGCATCCTGGGCAAGAAGGTCGAATATGTCACCGGCGACACCCAGACCAAATCCGATGCGGCGCGCGCCTCTGCGAAGTCGATGATCGAAAAAGACGGCGCCATCATGATCACCGGCGGGTCGTCCTCCGGCGTGGCGATCGCGGTGCAGGGCCTCTGCCAAGAGGCAGGCGTCATCTTTATGGCGGGCCTCACGCACTCGAACGACACCACCGGCAAAGACAAGAAAGCCAATGGCTTCCGTCACTTCTTTAACGCCTATATGTCCGGCGCAGCGCTGGCGCCGGTGCTGAAGAACCTCTATGGCGATGACCGCAAGGCCTATCACCTGACCGCCGACTACACCTGGGGCTGGACCCAGGAGGAATCCATCAAGGCCGCCACCGAGGCGCTGGGTTGGGAAACCGTGAACACGGTGAAAACCCCGCTCGCGGCGACCGACTTCTCCTCCTACATCGCGCCGGTTCTGAACTCCGGTGCCGACGTGCTGGTTCTGAACCACTATGGCGGCAACATGGTCAACTCGCTGACCAACGCGGTGCAGTTCGGCCTGCGCGAAAAGGAAGTGAACGGCAGGAACTTCGAGATCGTGGTGCCGCTCTACTCCCGCCTGATGGCGAAGGGTGCCGGGGCCAACGTGAAGGGCATTCACGGGTCCACCAACTGGCACTGGTCGCTGCAGGACGAAGGCTCCAAGGCCTTCGTGCGGTCCTTCGGCACCAAATACGGCTTCCCGCCCTCGCAGGCGGCACATACCTGCTACGTGCAGACGCTGCTCTATGCGGATGCGGTGCAGCGTGCCGGGTCGTTCAACCCCTGCGCGGTTGTCGAAGCGCTCGAGGATTTCGAGTTCGACGGCATGGGCAACGGCAAGACGCTCTATCGCGGCGCCGACCACCAGTGCTTCAAGGATGTGCTTGTGGTGCGCGGGAAAGAAAACCCGACCTCCGAATTCGACCTGCTTGAGGTCGTCGAGGTCACCCCGCGCGAGCAGGTGGAATACGCAGCCGACCACCCGATGTTTGCGGGCGGCAACCTGGGCTCCTGTAACCCGGGCGCCTAACGCGAGAGCCACATCAGCGGTCGGGCGCGCCAGACGCGCCTGACCACCCCTCTCCCGCACAGCTTTGGTCCACCTGACACGCGCCCCGACGGCCATCGGGCGTGACCAGCTGTTGCAACCCGAAACCAGCCACCCAGACGAACCGGAAGGTGGGGATCATGGACGCATTCCTTCTGCAAATCCTAAACGGGCTCGACAAGGGCTCTGCCTATGCGCTGATCGCGCTCGGGCTTACACTCATTTTTGGCACGCTCGGCGTCGTGAACTTCGCCCATGGGGCGCTGTTCATGATCGGTGCCTTCTGCGCGGTGACGCTGCAGAAGATCTTCAGCCTCAGCTTTGAGACGGTCGACCCCGACAAGACCGACTTTCTCGGCAATCCGCTGAAGGTCAAAACCCCCTATGTCGAGAGCTGGTTTGGACCGGATCTGGGCGGTGCCATCATCGACTGGTCGGTGCCATTGGCGATCCTGTTTGCGATCCCGATCATGGTGGCCGTCGGCTTCATCATGGAGCGCGGGCTGATCAAGCATTTCTACAAGCGCCCCCATGCGGACCAGATCCTGGTGACCTTTGGCCTTGCCATCGTGCTGCAAGAGGTCATCAAGTATTTCTACGGCGCCAACCCGATCCCGACGCCCGCACCGGATGCGCTCAATGGCGTGGCCAACCTCGGCGCGGTGATCGGCATGGACATCATCTATCCGGTCTGGCGCATCGTCTACTTCTGCTTTGCCTGCCTCATCATCGGCGCGGTCTTTGCCTTCCTGCAATTCACCACCTTCGGGATGGTGGTCCGGGCCGGCATGGCGGACCGCGAGACCGTCGGCCTCCTCGGCATCAACATCGACCGCCGCTTTACCATCATGTTTGGCATCGCGGCTGCCGTCGCGGGGCTTGCGGGCGTCATGTACACGCCGATCAATTCACCCAACTACCACATGGGCATGGACTTCCTGGTGCTGTCCTTCGTGGTGGTGGTTGTGGGCGGCATGGGCTCCCTGCCCGGCGCGGTTCTTGCGGGCTTTGTGCTCGGCGTGCTTGAGAGCTTTGCCTCGATGGAATGGGCGATCAGCCTCATTCCCGGTATCAACCAGATCATCATCTACCTCGTCGCAATCGTCATCCTTCTGGTCCGCCCGCGCGGCCTGATGGGGCGCAAAGGCGTGATGGAGGACTAAGACCATGTTCGGACTAGACAAAAGAGACACTACACTGCTTCTGATCGTGGCTGGACTTACGATCTTTGCCCCCTTCATCCTGAACCCCTTCCCGACCGACAGCGGCCTGGCACAGTTCAACGCCGGCTATCCGGACCTGATGCAGCGCTTCGTGATCTTCGGAATCTTTGCCATCGGGTTCAACATCCTCTTTGGCCTGACCGGATACCTCTCCTTTGGTCATGCGGCCTTTCTCGGAGTGGGCTCCTACTCGGCGGTCTGGATGTTCAAACTGCTCAGCATGAATGTGCTGCCCGCCATTATCCTCAGCGTCATCATCGCGGGCCTGTTTGCCCTGGTGATCGGCTACGTCAGCCTGCGGCGCTCGGGCATCTACTTCTCGATCCTGACGCTGGCCTTTGCGCAGATGTCCTTCAGCCTCGCCTATTCGGTGCTGACACCGATCACCAATGGCGAGACCGGCCTGCAACTGACGCTGGATGACCCGCGGGTTCTGGGGCAGACGGCAACCGCGGATGGGTCGATTCCGGTCACCAACCTCTTTGGCCTCGAGATGCGCGGCACCTACGAGATGGCGATGGGCCCCTGGGCGTTCCAGTTCAACATGGGCTACTACCTCTGTGCGCTGGTGCTGATCGCGGCCTTCTACCTGTCGATCCGCATCTTCCGCTCGCCCTTTGGCATGATGCTGCGGGCGGTGAAATCGAACCAGCAGCGGATGAACTACACCGGTCTAAACTCCAAACCCTACACGCTGGCGGCCTTTGTGATCTCCGGCATGTATGCGGGGCTCGCCGGTGGCCTGATGGCGTCGATGGACCCGCTTGCGGGCGCGGAGCGGATGCAGTGGACAGCCTCTGGCGAAGTGGTGCTGATGACCATCCTTGGCGGTGCAGGCACCCTGATCGGACCGGTGCTGGGCGCGGGCTTCATCAAGTACTTCGAGAACATCTTCTCCAAGATCAACAGCAACGTGCTTCACAGCTGGTTCAGCTTCCTGCCGGACGGACTTGAGGATTTCATCGTCTTCATCATCTACCCGTTCATCGGCAAGGGCTGGCACCTGACCCTCGGCATCCTGTTCATGCTGGTGGTGATCTACCTGCCCGGTGGTCTGGTCGAAGGTGGACAGCGCATCGGTGGCTGGTTCAAGGGGCGCAAGAAATCTGACGCTCGCCAAAGCGAAACCAACCCCGCGGAATAAGGAGAGAGACATGGGTATTCTCGAAGTCAAAAACGTGGGCAAACGCTTTGGCGGCCTGCAAGCGCTGTCGGATGTGAACCTCTCGGTCAAGGAGAACTCGGTTCACGCCATCATCGGCCCCAACGGCGCGGGCAAGTCGACCCTGCTGAACTGCCTTGTGGGCAAGCTGATCCCCGACACCGGATCGGTGATGTTCGACGGTCAGTCGGTGCTGGGCCGGGCGCCCTACGAGATCAACCAGATGGGCATTTCCCGCGTGTTCCAGACGCCTGAAATCTTTGGCGATCTGACCGTGCTGGAAAACATGATGATCCCCTGCCTGGCCAAGCGTGACGGGGCGTTCGAGCTGAACGCCATCGCCTCGGTGCTGTCGCAAAAGGACATCATGGACAAGGCCGAGCACATGCTGGAAGAGATGAACATGGCCGACAAGCGGCACATGCATGCGGCCTCGCTGTCGCGCGGTGACAAGCGACGGCTGGAAATCGGCATGTGCCTCAGCCAGGAGCCGCGCCTGCTGCTGCTGGACGAACCCACCGCGGGCATGGCACGCGCCGATACCAACAATACCATCGACCTGCTGAAACAGATCTCGGAAGAGCGCAACATCACCATCGCCATCATCGAGCACGACATGCATGTGGTGTTCTCGCTCGCCAACCGGATCACCGTGCTCGCGCAGGGGACACCTCTGGTGGAAGACGACCCCGAGAACATTCGCGGCAATCCAAAGGTCCGCGAAGCCTACCTCGGCGAAACCGCGTAACAAGGGGACAGAGATATGAACGTCAAACCTGATTTCTCCAAAGGTGTGAACCAGGCGGCCACGGCTCCGGCCTTTCTGTCGGTCTGGGACGTCCATGCCTATTATGGCGAGAGCTATATCGTGCAGGGCATCAACTTCAATGTCCATGAGGGCGAGATCCTCGCGCTGCTGGGCCGCAACGGCGCCGGCAAGACCTCGACCCTGCGGTCGATCGCCCGCACCGGCTCGCCCATGGTCACGCGCGGCGAGATCTGGCTCGACCATCAGCCGCTGCATCTGATGGAGAGCCACGAAGCCGCCGCCGCCGGCCTGGGTCTGGTGCCCGAGGATCGCCGCATCATCCCCGGCCTCACCGTCGAGGAAAACCTCGAACTGGCGCAGATCGCACCGCCCATCGGCTGGTCGATCGAGCGCCTTTATGAATTGTTCCCGCGTCTGGGCGAACGCCGCAAGCAGGAGGGCGTGACCCTCTCTGGTGGCGAACAGCAGATGCTGGCGATCGCCCGGGCGCTGGCCCGTGACATCAAGGTGCTCCTGCTCGACGAACCCTACGAGGGCCTCGCACCGGTGATCGTGGACGAGATCGAAAAGACCCTCATCCACATCAAGGAACAGGGCATGACGACGATTCTGGTGGAACAGAATGCGGTGCGGGCGCTGCAACTGGCGGATCGCGCCGTGATCCTGGATACCGGCGGCATCGTCTTTGACGGCACCGCCGCCGAAGTGCTGGAAAACGAGGAACTGCGCTCGGAATACCTTGCGATCTGATCCCTGAAGAAACCTCCCCGTCGCACGGCCATGGACAGCCGCGCGCACCTCATCGGCCGGGCCGCATCACGCGCCCGGCCGTTTTTTGCTGTTTGGCGGCTGCGCCCTGCCCGCGCCCGTGGTGCGGCGATGCAGAGGGGCGTTCCCTTTGCGCCGCGTCCGGCGTAAAACCGGCACATGTCTGATCCCGCCTTCGAATTCGCTCCCGTTGGTCTTGCCGTGCTGGAGCATCGCGTCATCAAGCGCTGCAACCTGCAGTTCGCCGAAACCTTTGGCGGTGATCCCGCCGAGCTGTGCGACCTGCCCATCGCCGCGCTCTACCCCAGCCCGGAGGATTATCATCGCATCGGTGAACTCCTGCAGATGCCCGAAGCCCAGAGCGGGGTTTACAATGATGAACGCATCATGCGGCGATGCTGTGGTGCGCTGTTCTGGTGCCGGGTGCGGGGCCGCTCCACCAGCCGCAGCGATCAGCCCTTTCAAACCGGCGTCTGGTCGTTTGCCGATCTTTCGGAAGAACGCCCTGTTGTCAGCCTGACCCCGCGCGAGCGTGACGTGGCGATCCTGACCTGCCGGGGATTGTCCGCCAAGGAGATCGGGCTGAAACTGGGCCTGTCCTACCGCACGGTAGAGACTCACCGGGCGCGACTGCTGGACAAGTTCGGCGCGCGCAAGCTGCCCGAACTGGTGGCCAAACTCAGCGGCATGCCGCTCTGAGCGCCCCCGGAACCGGAATATTCCCCTGCAAAAACCATTGAAACCGGATACGTTCGCCCTCATCTTGGGCCGCGATCAAGTACGCTTTCCTTATGGTCAGCTATGGCATATAAGGCCGAAAATTTCCGCCCCGGACGCCTTCGGGGCCAGACAGGACCCTGCCGAGGAACAAAATGACAAATAAATCTCACGAAGCAGATGTGGCGTTCATCAAGGCTCTGGCTGAGCTTTTGCGCGAGAACGACCTGACAGAACTTCAGGTCAAGCGTGACTATGCCGAGGATGACAGCCTGAACGTGCGCGTCTCCCGTCATATCCCCGCCGCCCCCGCACCGGTACAGGTCGCCGCAGCGGCCCCCGCACCGGCAGCCGCCGCTGCCCCCGCAGCCGCGGCCCCTGCCGCCGCCGCAGAGGTTGCGGAAGATCCCGCCAGCCACCCCGGCGCCGTGACCTCGCCGATGGTGGGCACCGCCTATCTGGCGCCGGAACCGGGGGCTGCCGCCTTCACCTCCGTTGGTCAGCAGGTCAGCGAAGGCGACACGCTGTTGATCGTCGAGGCGATGAAGACCATGAATCACATCCCGGCGCCCAAATCCGGCACCGTGAAGCGCATCCTGGTCGAGGATGGTGCTGCGGTCGAGTTCGGCTCTCCGCTTGTCATCGTCGAGTAAGGCGGTCCCATGTTTGACAAAATCCTGATTGCCAACCGGGGTGAGATCGCGCTGCGCGTGATCCGTGCCTGCCGCGAGATGGGCATCCAGTCCGTCGCGGTGCACTCCACCGCCGATGCCGACGCGATGCATGTGCGCATGGCGGATGAATCCATCTGTATCGGCCCGCCCTCCGGCACCCAAAGCTACCTGTCGATCCCCGCCATCATCTCTGCCTGCGAGATTTCCGGCGCCCAGGCGATCCACCCGGGCTATGGTTTCCTGTCGGAGAACGCGAACTTCGTGCAGATCGTCGAGGATCACGGCATCACCTTTATCGGCCCCTCCGCCGAGCATATCCGCCAGATGGGTGACAAGATCACCGCAAAGGATACCGCAAAGGCGCTTGGCATCCCCTGTGTGCCCGGCTCCGACGGGGGCGTGCCCGACGTGGAGACTGCCAAGACCGTCGCCGCCGACATGGGTTATCCGGTCATCATCAAGGCCACCGCCGGTGGTGGTGGTCGCGGCATGAAAGTGGCGCAGACCGAGGCCGATCTGGTCCATGCCTTCCAGACCGCCCGCTCCGAGGCAAAGGCCGCCTTTGGCAACGACGAAGTCTACATGGAGAAATATCTCCAGCGTCCGCGCCATATCGAGATTCAGGTCTTTGGCGACGGCCAGGGGGGCGGCGTCCATCTGGGCGAGCGCGACTGCTCCTTGCAGCGCCGCCACCAGAAAGTGTTCGAAGAGGCCCCCGGCCCCTGCATCTCTGAGGAAGAGCGCGCCAAGATCGGCAAGATCTGCGCCGACGCCATCGGCAAGATGGGTTACTCCGGCGCGGGCACTGTCGAGTTCCTCTATGAGGACGGCGAGTTCTACTTCATCGAGATGAACACCCGTCTGCAGGTGGAGCACCCGGTGACCGAGGCCATCTTTGGTGTCGATCTGGTGCGTGAACAGATCCGCGTGGCCTCCGGCCTGCCGCTGTCCTTCACTCAGGACGATCTGACCATCAACGGTCACGCCATCGAGGTGCGCATCAACGCCGAGAAACTGCCGAACTTCTCGCCCTGTCCGGGCAAGATCACCGCGTACCACGCCCCCGGCGGCCTGGGTGTGCGGATGGATTCGGCGCTTTATGACGGCTATTCGATCCCACCCTACTATGACAGCCTGATCGGCAAGCTGATCGTGCATGGCCGTGACCGCGACGAGGCGCTGGCGCGTCTCAGCCGTTCGCTGGGCGAGTTGATCGTGGACGGGATCGACACCACGGTGCCGCTGTTCCACGCGCTCCTGCAGGAAAAGGACGTCCAGACCGGTGACTACAATATTCACTGGCTGGAAAAATGGCTCGACGCCAATCTGTGATACTGACCTGACGACAGGGGCGGCAGGTTCTTCTGCCGCCCCTGTCCTATTGTGCTAGGCTCTTTCTCATGACGCTCAGCGCTGATCTTCTATTGCATGCCTATGCCAGCGGCGTCTTTCCCATGGCGGAGAGCCGCGACGACCCGGAGGTGTTCTGGGTCGATCCCAAGCGCCGTGGCATCCTGCCGCTTGACGGGTTCCGGATCTCACGCTCGCTGGGCAAACGCCTGCGCCGCGATGATTACGAGATCTCCGTCAACCGGGATTTCGCCGGTGTGGTGCGCGGCTGCTCGGATCGCGAGGAGACCTGGATCAACGAGGAAATCTTTGACCGCTATCTGGAACTGCATGTGATGGGCTTTGCCCATTCCGTCGAAGTCTGGATCGAAGACGATCTTGCGGGCGGGGTCTACGGTGTTTCGCTGGGCGCGGCATTCTTTGGGGAAAGCATGTTCTCGCGCCGGCGCGATGCCTCGAAAATCGCGCTGGCCTATCTGGTGGATCGTCTCAACGCCGGTGGTTACCGCCTGTGCGACACCCAGTTCATCACGCCGCATCTGGCGTCGCTTGGAGGCCAGGAAATCGCACGTGGACGCTATCGCCGGATGCTGGCTGAGGCGTTGCAGCTTTCTGCGGATTTTCTGACGCCCGAAATTCCGTCGCCTCAGACGCTTTTGCAGCGCAGGACCCAAACGTCGTAGCGGCGGTGATCCAGCGCATTGAGCGCCGGGCTGGAGGCGATCATCCAGCCATCAAAGAACACCCGTCCATCCTGTGGATCGCGAATGCTGAGAAACGCATAGGCATCGCCCGTGGGGTTTTCCGCCGGGTAGCGGCATTCACGCAGTGTGACCAGCAGGCCAAAGATCTCGACCGATCCACCACTGCGCACCTCGACGTCAATGCTCTTGCCATTGACCTTGTCGAGACCGCGCAGGCTGACGAGATTGCCTGTTTCTGCCTCGACACGCTCGACCCGCTCGCGGTTTTCCGGCACCAGCGGCGCGACCGGCGCCGGGGCCAGTTCCTCGACAGAAATCGACTGCGCCGCAACACCGGAGGCCGCGCACAGGCTCAGGGCACATAGAACAGCTCTCAGCATCAGGATCCTTCGTCGCCCCCGCTGCCGGAGACGAATTTGACCAGAAGCGAAATCAGGCTCACGGCGCCCTGGGTGTCGACGATCTCGTCACCGGGCTCCAGGTTGAACGGCGATCCGCCTGGCATCACCTCGACAAAATTGCCGCCGAGCAGGCCTTCGGAGGCGATCACGATCGCGCTGTCGTCGGGGATCATGATGTTCTGATCGACCGAAAACGTGGTGTCGGCGCGAAAAGTCTCTGCGTTCAGCGCCACATTTGTCACGGTGCCGATCTTCACGCCCGCCAGGCGCACGTCGGTGCCGACGCTCACCCCTTCCAGAGAGCGAAAGGAGGCGGTCAGCGGATAGCTGTCACCGCCACGGGACAGTCCCGCCGCCTGTGCCGCGTAGAAGGCAAAACCGGCCGCGACAACAAGCACAAGCCCGCCGGTCATAACTTCGGTGGTGGAATGGGTCATGAAAAATCCTGCCTTTTGGCCAGATCGGAAAAGATCCCTCGCCGTCAAACGGACGAACGATCAGAGAAGTGCTGCATCGGGCGAAGCCTGCGGTTATTCGGGGCTCCAGGCCTCGTAATCGCTGCGTTCCTTCGGAGCGCCCCCGGCCCGCAGAGACCCCGCCGGGGCATAGGCCATGACGGTCCCGGTCAGGTTTTCCTGATGCGGCTTTTCCCAGGGCTTGTGCTTCAGCGGCTTCTCGCTCGGCACCTCGTCATAGGTGCGGTGCAGCCAGCCGTGCCAATCGGCGCTGACGCGCGAGGCTTCCGCCTCACCATTGAAAATCACCCAGCGGCGGCTGTCATCGGCGTTGCGGTAAAACACATTGCCCTGATCGTCCTCCCCGACCTTTTCCCCCTTGCGGCGGGTATAGATCAGAGTGTTCAGGGTGGCGCCGTTCCACCAGGTCACGGCCTGCAATAGCGAATTCAGGATTCCCATGGGTTCCTCCGAAGATCTCGCCTCCGATATGGCGCATTCTGGACCCGAGGTCCAGTGGTTCAGCCCGCGGTGGTGAATACACGGCAGGAAATGGCGATTTCAGCACCAGGATCCGGCCCGATCAGCCGGATTTCTGGGTCTCGCTGCGCTGCTCACAGAACCGCAACCGGTTGCCAAACGGATCCAGGACGGTGATTTGCAGCCCCCAGGGCATCGCGTCCAACGCCGGTTTCACGCCCCGAAACCGCTTGTCGCCCAGTTCCTGATGCAAACTCATCGCGCCGCTCATCGGCACAAAGCAGGTAGACCCCGGCGTGGCATCCCCGTGATGTTCCGTCAGATGCAGCAGGCAATCGGCACGGGAAATCTGCATGTAAACCGGGTGATCTTCCTCGGCGCGATATTCCCAATCCGTGACAAACCCCAGATAATCGAGATAAAAGGCCCGCGCCTGTTCGAGATCAAAAATGCGCAAGACCGGAATGGCGGGGCGAATGCGCGCCGAAACATCTGTCAGTGTCATGCGCGCCTCCTAAGCCGAAGGCGCCAGCGCGGTGACCTCGATCTCGATCCGGAATTTCGGGTCGATCAGGTTGCATTCAATCATGGTGGCCGCGGGCGGGTTCGCGCCGAACGCCTCGGACAAGAGCGGCCAGCAGGGTTCGAACTCTCGCGCCTCCGGCAGGTAGTAGTTCACCCGCACGACATCAGCAAAGCTGGCGCCGGCCTTGGTCAGGGCGGTCTCGATGGTGGCAAGCGCCGAACGGCATTGCTCCACCACGTCATCGCCCTGCCCCACGGTGCCCGCGACATGAACAAAACCGCCCGCCACAACGGCACGGCAATAGCCGATTTTTGCTTCGTACTCTCCGCCGGAAGAGATGCGTTTGATGCTCATTTCTGTTCGCTCCCACTTCGTGTCCCGAAATGCTAAGCCAAGTGCAGGACAGCCGGAATTGCGTTCTGCTCAACCCCGGTATGCATGCGCCTCTGCGATTGCAATCACAGCATCTCGGCGAAGAACTGCGTCAGAGCACGCCAGGCCCGCGCGCTGGCGCGTTCGCTATACTGCATGCCGCTCTTGGGGTTCCGGGCGTTGGGATTGGTAAACGCATGCCCGGTGTGACCAAAGCCCAGCACCTGCCAATCGCGGCAATGGGCGTTCAGCTCCTCCGCCAACTGGCTCAGGGCCTCGGGCGGTGCCAGCGGGTCGTCCCAGCCATGCAGCACCAGCACCGCAGGGCGGATCTCCTCGGTGCGGAAATTCGGCCGATCATAGACGCCATGCAGCGGCACACAGGCCCGGATGTCCGCCCCGCAGCGCGCCAGGTCCAGCACCGCCTTGCCGCCGAGACAATAGCCCATCGCCCCGATGCGTCCGGCGTCCACCTGAGGCAGCTCTTTTGCGGCCTCAAGCGCGGCCACCATGCGACGCGCCAACACCTTGCGGTCCGAGGTCACGGTCGCCATCAGCGCCTGCGCCTCTTCCGGCGTTTCCACCCGGGTCCCATTTCCGTAGTAATCAACGGCGAGTGCAACATAGCCAAGTGCTGCCAGCTCCTCTGCCCGCGCCCGCTCAAAATCGCTGAGCCCGCCAAAGGCTGGCGCGATCAGGACACAGGGCGCAGGTGTCGCGATGCCGTCATCCCAGACCAGATGGCCGATGAACCTGTCGACGCCATCGCTGTACCGGAATGCTTCGCTTTTCATCAGAACCTCTCGATCTCGACATTTCACGCGTCAAGGGAATGAGGTTCGCATTTGACGGTGGCGTCAATCCCCAAATCGAATGCGTGCAGCCAACCTCTGGCGTGGCGCATAGATATAGAGTGTTTCTCCAGTTCGATCCCGATCAAACCAGCTGCCAGCGCTGTCGCGCGTATTTCAACGCTGTATAGAGTTCAGTCGGCCAGTCTTTTCCACAAAACTCAAGGGCATTTTGTGTCGTCGCTTTGAGAGGAGGCGCTGGCGTCGGTGTCCAATCGCCGCCAAACTGATACTGCCAGCCGAGGTCATTTCGCCGCTCTCGCGTGGGTGGCTGATCGGGCACCGGGGCTTGCAATCGCACGATGGCATAAGTGCAGTCCCAGGGCTCTGCGCCGCGCCTGTGCCACTTGCGCGATTGCAGAACCTGCTCCACCGGCAACAGTCCCGAAAACAACTCCTCCGCGCAAACAGGATCTTCGCGGGCGCGCAGGCGTTCGGGCTGCCCAACCAGAAGCCACCACCCGCACCCATAGAAAAAGGCCAACGTCAGCACGACATTGGCCATTCCCTTGAACATAAATTTGTTCACCGGCATCGCACGGGATTACCCGGCGGTGGCCGATTCCTTCTCATCGGCGTGGATCATCAGCGGCTGTGCTTCGGCGCTCACGGCCTCTTCATTGACCACCACCTTGGTGACGCTTTCCATGCCCGGCAGGTCAAACATCGTGTCGAGCAGGATGTCCTCCAGAATGGAGCGCAGGCCACGGGCGCCGGTCTTGCGCTCGATCGCCTTCTTGGCAATCGCAGAGAGCGCCTCGTCGGTGAAGTCCAGCTCGGTTTCCTCAAGCTCGAAGAGCCGCTGATACTGTTTGACCAGCGCGTTCTTGGGCTTGGTCAGGATGGTGATCAGCGCATCTTCGTCCAGATCTTCGAGCGTCGCCAGAACCGGCAGACGGCCGACGAATTCCGGGATCAGACCGAATTTCAGCAGATCCTCGGGTTCGAGATCGCGGAAGGTCTCGCCCACACCGGCATCGCTCTCTTCGCGGACATCCGCGCCAAAGCCCATGGCAGAGCCCTTGCCGCGCTGCTTGATAATCTTGTCGAGACCGGCAAAGGCCCCGCCGCAGATGAACAGGATGTTGGTGGTATCCACTTGCAGGAATTCCTGCTGCGGATGCTTGCGCCCACCCTGAGGCGGCACCGAGGCCACGGTGCCTTCCATCAGCTTCAGCAGGGCCTGCTGCACGCCCTCGCCCGACACGTCGCGGGTGATCGAGGGGTTTTCGGACTTGCGGGTGATCTTGTCGACCTCGTCGATATAGACGATGCCGCGCTGCGCGCGCTCGACGTTGTATTCCGACGCCTGCAACAGCTTCAGGATGATGTTTTCGACGTCTTCGCCCACGTAGCCGGCTTCGGTCAGCGTGGTGGCATCGGCCATGGTGAAGGGCACATCCAGAATGCGCGCCAGCGTCTGTGCCAGCAGCGTCTTGCCGCAGCCGGTGGGGCCGATCAGCAGGATGTTGGATTTCGCCAGTTCGATGTCGTTGCCCGCCTTCTGGGCATGGTTCAGGCGCTTGTAGTGGTTGTGCACCGCCACCGACAGCACCCGTTTGGCTGTCGCCTGACCAATCACATAGTCGTCCAGCACCTGGCAGATGTCCTTTGGCGTGGGCACGCCGTCGGTCGCCTTCATGCCGGAGGCCTTGGTCTCCTCGCGGATGATGTCCATGCACAGCTCGACGCATTCATCACAGATGAAAACGGTCGGGCCGGCAATCAGCTTGCGCACCTCATGCTGGCTCTTGCCGCAGAAGCTGCAGTAAAGCGTGTTCTTGCTGTCGCCGCTCGAGTTCGTCGCCATGGTCTACCTTTCCATCCGCCTCGGGGCCAGCGCGTGTCAATTCGCCCCGATGTCCGGCCAGCTTAGGACAGCTCCCAAGCGGCCACAATGTCAAATTGTGCTCCCTTGCACACACATTGGCGTAGGGAGCACAAAGCCCGTGCAAAAAGCGCGGTCAGCTCTCTTCGTCGCCAGCCTTGGCGCGGTTTTCCACGATCTCGTCGATGAGACCGAATTCCTTGGCCTGCTCCGGCGACATGAAGTTGTCACGCTCCAGCGCCTTTTCAATGGTGTCGTAATCCTGACCGGTGTGTTTCACATAGATCTCGTTCAGGCGACGCTTCAGTTTCAGCGTCTCTTCGGCGTGGATCATGATGTCGGTCGCCTGCCCCTGATAGCCACCGGAGGGCTGGTGCACCATCACCCGCGAATTCGGCAAGCTGAAGCGCATGCCAGGCTCACCGGCGGTCAGCAGCAGGGAGCCCATGGAGGCGGCCTGGCCGATCACCAGGGTCGAGACCTTCGGCTTGATGTACTGCATGGTGTCGTAGATCGACAGACCGGAGGTCACGACGCCACCGGGGCTGTTGATATACATCGAAATCTCTTTCGACGGGTTTTCCGCCTCAAGGTGCAGCAGCTGCGCCACGATCAGCGAAGACATGCCGTCATGAACAGGACCATTGAGGAAGATGATACGCTCCTTCAACAGGCGCGAGAAAATGTCATATGCCCGCTCGCCCCGGCTGGTCTGCTCAACGACCATCGGCACAAGTGTGTTCATGTAGGTTTCTGTTGGATCAATCATTGGACCTGCCTGTCTTTCGGATCATGACGGGCACCATACCCGACAGAGGATTACCCGAGTCTTAGTGCTGCGAAAAATGGGCTGCAAGAGGTCCACCCGCATTTTAGGTGCAGCGCGTCCATACAAAGGCATAGGAGCCCGCGGTGTGGTGTCCCGGTTACATGCTGCTGGAACCGCGACACCGCATCATGTGCATCGTCCATGCCGTGTCGCCGGCGCGTGTGTCGCCCCACCGAGGTGCCGCGGCCCCGGCGTTCGTTTCAAGGCACAGCTGCCGGGCGGCTTTGTGCGGGTCAGACGCGTGTCGCAATTCGCCGGATCGAGGTCGTTAAATCCCGGCACATTTGTGTGCAGCGGGAGTAGCAGATAGGGCAAGAGGCAGATCGCACTGCCCGCCCCAGCCCCCTGACCAGCATGGAAACGCTCGTGTCCGAAGACAGTTTTGTTCAGAAAGGCGCTGCCGCCACGCTCTCGATCCCGCACATCGGAGAGCCGCAGGATTTCTATTTCCTGCTGCTGCCCAAGGCCACGATGCTGCCGGTGGCCGCCGCGATCGAACCGTTGCGGATCGCCAATCAGGTCACCAACACAAAACTCTACCGCTGGTACATCATGACCGAGGACGGAGCGCCGCTGCGGTGTTCCAATGGCATGATGGTGACGCCCGACCTGCCCCTCGGGCCGCTGCCCTCCGATGGCATGGGCTTTGTCTGTGCCGGCGTGGAGCCACAGGAAGCCGCCGGAGAGGTCACGCTCAACTGGTTGCGGCGCGAACACCGTTTCGGCCGCAAGCTGGGCGGGATCTGCACCGGCGCCTTTGCGCTTGCCCAGGCCGGGCTCATCAAGGATCAGCCCTTTACCCTGCACTGGGAGAACCAGCCCGGGTTTGTCGAACGGTTCGAGCACCTGAAGCCCTCGCCCAATATCTACGAAGTCACCAGCACCCTGATGACCTGCGGCGGCGGCAGCGCGGCCACCGATATGATGCTGACGCTGATCGAGGAACGTCACGGCAAGCAGCTTGCCATCATTGTCGCCGACATGTGCCTGCACGTGCGCTCCACCTCCGGCGCGGCGCCGCAAAAGTCGAACTACGCGGTCGCCATCGGCAGCCGCAACCAGCGCCTGCTGAGCGCCCTGCAACTGATGCAGGAGTCGATCGAGGAGCCCCTGTCCATCGGGGAACTCTGCACCCAGCTGGACATTTCCCGGCGTCAACTCGAACGGCTGTTTTCACGCTACCTCGATCAGAGCCCGATGCATGTCTATTCCGACATGCGCCTCAGCCACGCGTTTGCGTTGATGAATGAAACCTCCATGTCCGTGACCCAGATCGCACTGGCCTCCGGGTTCAATTCCGCGACGCATTTCTCCCGGCAGTTCAAACGCAAGTTCGGTGCCAGCCCGCATTTCTTTCGCAAGGGCTGGGCCTGACCCGGTTTTGGGCCTGCCCCGGATTCACGTGGGATCTGACGCCGACCGCACCGAAATGTGACGAGTATTTCAGCGCATCTGCGCGTACACCCGGGGACAAGCCTCATTGAAGGAGCCCCACATGGTCCGCCCCCTCGCCCACCTCAGACGCCTCGGCGCAAGTCTCCTGTTGGCTGCGGCATTCGCCGCGCCGGTTGCAGCGGACATCCCCGCACGCGACGGCTGGGCCATCCATGCCAGCACCAAGGATTACAAGACCCTGCTCGCTGATCTCAAGGCGGCGGTCAAAGCGCAGAACATGGGCGTGGTGACCGAGGCCGGGCCAACGGGCGCTGCCGCCGCCCGCGGCATCACTATTCCCGGCAACCGCATCGTCGGGGTCTTTGCCAATGACTACGCAGTGCAGATCCTTGAACTCTCCACCGCTGCCATGATCGAGGCCCCCATCCGCTTTTACGTCACCGAAGAGGCGGACGGCACCGCGACGCTCTCCTATAAAACCCCAAGCCATGTCTTTGCCCCCTATGTGCCCGAAGCAGGAGAGAAACTCTCTGCCGTGGCCACGCGGCTCGACGCGGTGTTCGGCGCGATCGCCACGGCCGCCCTGCGCGAATGATCCTTTTGACTACAATTTGACGACAAACTGATACGGACTTCTGATGACCCAATCTCTTCGCGCCGCCGATGTTCTGGCCCGCCGTCTTTATGACGCAGGCTGCCGCCACGCCTTTGGCATGCCCGGCGGCGAAGTTCTGACCCTTGTGGACGCACTCACCCGCGCCGGGATCCGTTTCCACCTCGCCAAACACGAAAACTGCGCCGGGTTCATGGGCGAAGGCGTGCATCATAGCGATGGCGCTCCCGCAATTCTGGTGGCGACACTTGGCCCCGGTGCGCTGAACGGGGTCAATGTGGTGGCCAATGCCCATCAGGACCGGGTGCCGATGCTGGTGCTGACCGGTTGCGTCGATGCGGATGAGGCGCAGACCTACACCCATCAGGTGCTCGACCAGCAGGCGGTTTTTGCACCGATCACCAAGGCCAGCTTCCGCCTTGATGCAGCCGCTGCCGATGTGATCGCCGACAAATCCGTCGCCATCGCCACCGAGGCCCGACAGGGGCCGGTTCACATCGATGTGCCGATCACCGTGGCCAATGCGCCCGCCACAGAACGCAACATCCGCCGCGCGCCTGCCGGAGCGACCGCGCCTGCGGGCGCAACACTGGCGCAGGCGCATGATTGGCTCAGGGAGGCCGCGCGCCCGCTTGCGGTCATTGGCCTGGATGCGCTCCTGCCCGGTGGCCCGGAGGCGGTCGCGGCCTTTGTCGAGGCCCGCCAGATCCCCTTTGTCACCACCTACAAGGCCAAGGGTATCCTGTCTGAGGATCATCCCCTGTGCCTTGGTGGCGCTGGTCTCTCGCCGCTAGCGGACCGACATCTGCTGCCGGTCGTGGAGGCCTCGGACCTCATCCTCTGCGTCGGTTATGACCCGATCGAGATGCGCACTGGCTGGCGCGACGCCTGGGACGTCGCCCGCACCCGCGTGATCGACATCACACCTGAAACCAACACCCATTACATGCATCAATCCAGCCTGCCGCTGGTGGCAGACATCCCCGCCACACTGGCAGCCCTCGCGGTTGCACCGCAGCCCGCAACCCTCTGGTCGGGCGGCGAAATTCCTGACGCGCAAAAAACCCTCGCCCAGGCCTTCCCACGCTCTGACGACTGGGGTCCGGCGGGCGTGATCGCGCAATGCATCGAGAGCCTGCCTGCCGATACGCTGCTCACCGCCGACAGCGGCGCGCACCGTATTTTGCTCAGCCAGATGTGGCCCTGCACGGAACCGCGCCAACTGGTGCAATCCTCTGGCCTGTGCACCATGGGCTGCGCCCTGCCGCTCGCCATGGGGCGCAAGCTTGCAGATCCTGACCGCACCGTTGTCAGCTTTTCCGGCGATGCGGGGTTTCTGATGGTGGCGGGCGAGCTGGCAACCGCTGCGGAAATGGGGCTTGCGCCGATTTTCATCGTCTTTGTCGATGCCTCGCTTGCCTTGATCGATCTCAAGCAACGCCAGCGCCAGCTCCCCAATGCGGGGGTGGATTTTGGCCGCCACGACTTTGCCGCTATAGGCCGCGCCTTTGGTGGTGAGGGCCATACGGTCCGCAACCGCAAGGAGCTAAAGACCGCCCTTGACCTTGCCGTCAAAGCAGAGACATTCACGGTGATCGCTGCTGAAATTGACAAGGAAGCTTACGATGGCCGCATCTGAATTCTCGCCCGCCGCCGCTCTGCCACATGGCGCGCTCAAGGGCGTGAAGGTGCTCGATCTGTCGCGCATCCTCGCAGGCCCCACCGCGACGCAACTCCTGGGCGATCTCGGCGCGGATGTGATCAAGGTGGAAAACCCCACCACCGGCGGCGACGACACCCGCCAATGGGGCAAGAGCGTCGCAGAAGACGCTGATCTTACGCCCTATTTCATGGCCGCCAACCGCAACAAACGCTCACTCGCGCTTGATATTTCCACCCCCGAAGGACAGGACATCATTCGCCGCCTTGCGGCGCAGGCCGATGTGCTGGTGGAGAACTTCAAACCCGGCGGGCTGGCAAAATACGGGCTGGATTACGCCTCCCTCCGTGAGAGCTGCCCCCGTCTGGTCTATGCGTCCATATCGGGCTACGGCCAGACCGGCCCGAACCGTGAAAAGCCCGGCTATGACCTGATGGCGCAGGGCTATGGTGGCATCATGTCCCTGACCGGCGACCCCGAAGGCGCGCCGGTCAAGGTCGGCGTCGGCATCGCGGATGTGATGTGCGGCATGTACGCGACCATTGGCATCCTTTCGGCGCTGCGCCACCGCGACCTCACCGGCGAAGGCCAGCAGGTGGAGCTGGCGCTGGTGGACGCGCAGATCGCTTGGCTCATCAATGAGGGGGTGAGCTACCTCAACACCGGCCAAAAACCGCTGCGCCGGGGCAACGAACACCCCTCGATCATGCCCTATGGCACCTATGAAACCCGCGATGGCCATGTAATCCTCGCAGTGGGCAATGACAGCCAGTTCCGCCGTTTCATGGCCTTCCTTGCGCTTGAGGGGCTGGCGGAGGATCCCCGCTTTGCCACCAATCCCGCCCGCCTTGAAAATCGCGGCGCGCTGAATGACATCCTGATCCCCGCAGTCCGGCGCTACAGCACCGATGAGGTGATCACGGCGATGGAGGCGGCAAAGGTCCCGGTCGGCCCGGTGAAAACCCTCGATCAGGTGTTTGAAACCGATCAGGTTGCCGCGCGCGAGATGGTGGTGACCATGCAATCGGGTGACACCCCGCTGCGCCTTCTGGGCAATCCGCTCAAATTCTCACGCACCCCGGTGACATACCGCAAATCGCCCCCTATATGCGGCGCAGACAGTGACGAGATTCTCGCCACTGATACGCCTTTCAAGGACGACTGAAATAGACAGGATTGCTGCGGGCCCGCGGGGCCGTTTCGCAATGTTACAAAACCCGGTGCCACGGCACCCGCGTGCTGCCTCAAACAGCGCAAGCCCGGGTATTTGTGCCGGTTTTTGCTCATCTCACCCCGTTTTCATGTCAGTTTCCTGCCGAAACCCACACGCGGCTTCACCAAAGCGCGAGCGGGGGGCGCGCGGTGTAAACCGCTTCGCTAGCATCACTTTCGACATCTTCAGTATTCAGCTTGTGAAAGTGACCCGCCCATGACCCAGGATATCTTCGGACAGGAGTGCAGCCTCACCGATCCCCGCGCGCTCAGCGAATGGAACGGGGCGCAACTGGGCGTGCTCGCCCACGCGGCGCGCACCGCAAACCACCTTGGGGCCGTGCTGGAGGCCGCCCCCGATTTTGCGCTGGGTCAGGCCATCAAGGGGCTGTCGCTCCTGATGCTGGGACGTGCGGAACTTGTGCCCACCGCGCACGAGGCCCTCGCAACCGCAAAGACCGCCTATGAAGGCGCATTGCCGCGCGAACGCAAATATGTGGACGCGCTGGAGGCTTGGCTTGCCGGGCATCCCTCGCGCGCGATCGCCTGCATGGAGGAGGTGCTGACCCACCACCCCTGCGACACGCTGGCGATGAAACTGAGCCACGGCATCCGGTTTATCCTCGGGGATGCGCGCGGCATGCGGGCCTCGGTCGAACGTGTGCTGCCCGCCTATTCCACCGAACACGCAGGTCATGGCTATCTCTTGGGCTGTCACGCCTTTGCGCTGGAGGAAACCGGCGAATATGACCGCGCCGAAATCACCGGGCGCCAGGCGCTCTGGACCGCGCCGGATGACGCCTGGGGCCTGCATGCGGTGGCGCATGTGCATGACATGACCGGCAATGCCAAAACCGGCCTTGGCTGGCTCAGCGGGCGCGAGGACGCCTGGGCGCATTGCAACAACTTCCGCTACCACGTCTGGTGGCACAAGGCCTTGATGCATCTGGACCTTGGCCAGATCGACGAGGTGATGCGGCTTTATGACGACGAGGTGCGCAAGGACAAGACCGACGACTACCGCGATATTTCCAACGCCACGTCGCTGCTGATGCGGCTGGAACTGGACGGCGTCAACGTCGGGGATCGCTGGGACGAACTGGCAGACCTCTGCGCTAACCGGACCGAGGATGGCAGCCTGATCTTTGCGGATCTGCATTACCTGCTGGCGCTGGTCGGCGGAGATCGTGCATCGGCGACGAACCGCCTGATCCGGCGGATACACGCCGATGGTGCGCAAGCCTCCACTGAAGCCGCGCAAAGAATGGCCGACCCGGGCTGCAGTGTTGCAAAGGGGCTTGAGGCTTTTGGGGAAGGCGACTACGGCACAGCTTTCGGTTACCTCGCTAAGTCACGGGATTCGTTGCAACTTGCAGGTGGCAGCCACGCCCAGCGGGACGTCTTCGAACGAATGACAATTGACGCAGGGCTGCGGGCAGGCAACTGGACGCAAGTGGAGGCCATTCTCGACGATAGACGGGCCAAACGTGGGGGCGGCGAAGACAATTACGCGACCACCCGTCGCGCCCTGATTGCATCCGCGCGGAACAACGGCGGGGCCCAGAGCGTTCCGGCGGAGTGATCCTTTAGGAGATTGAAAACAGATGGCAGAAATCGCGCCCTTTCCGGCGCCTGACAAGGGGAGTGCTCCCCGCGCGGCCGCCAATGCGATGAGTGCCCCGCCCGATGCGGCGGCGGGCGCACCGCGCCCCCGGGACCCGCGCCTGGATTTCTACCGTGGTATTGCGATGTTCATCATCCTGTGCGCGCATATTCCCGGCAACCGCTGGACAGGATGGATTCCGGCCCGGTTTGGATTTTCCGACGCGACCGAGATCTTCGTGTTCTGCTCGGGCATGGCCTCGGCCATCGCCTTTGGCGGGTCATTCGCCCGTCATGGCTGGTGCCTTGGCACCGCCCGCGTGGCCTATCGCTGCTGGCAGGTGTTCTGGGCCCATATCGGCCTGTTTTTCTTCCTCGCCATGTCGATGGCCGCGCTTGATCTCTATGGTGGGTTCGACAAGAGCTATATCGGCTCGCTGAACCTGCACCGGTTCTTCTCCAACACCACACAGCAGATCGTGGGGATCTTCACCCTCACCTATGTGCCGAACTACTTTGACATCTTGCCGATGTATCTGGTGGTCCTGGCCCTGATGCCGGCGGTGATGGGGGTTCGAAAGGCCGGGCTTTGGGCGGTTGCCGGATTGTGCATCGCGCTCTGGCTGCTGGCAAACCCCTATGTGCTCGGTCTTGGCCCCGACGGTCTGTCCCTCCCGGCAGAACCCTGGTCGGACCGCGAATGGTTCTTCAACCCCTTCGGCTGGCAGCTTCTGTTCTTCACCGGCTTTGCCTTCATGGCCGGTTGGCTGCCAAAGCCGCCGGTCAGCCGCACCCTTGCCGTGAGTGCTGCCGCCTTCCTGATCCTGTCGATGCCCTTTGGATCGTGGAAAGTGTTCAGCTGGCTCAACGCCTCCGCCCCGGATCTGGGCGAGGCCATCCGCCCCGCATGGCGCATCACCGACGAATGGCGGGAAAAGACCGACTTTGGCCTGCTGCGCTACATGCACTTCCTGTCGCTGGCGTATCTGGCCTGGCTTGTGGCCGGTGAAAACGGTCAGAACCTGGTGGCGCGCGGCACCTCTGCGCTGTCGCGCCTCTGGGGAAAGATCATCGCGCTGATCACCAAGGTCGGCCAACAAAGCCTTGCGGTTTTTGTATTTTCCATGGCGCTGGCCCGGTTCATCGGCGCCGCGCTGGATCAGACGGATCGCGGTATCCTCGTGACCGCCGCTGCAAACCTTGCAGGCTTCGCCCTCATCATCGGCTGCGCGTTTGGCGCGGCCTGGTTCAAATCCCAACCGTGGAGACGCAAACGATGAGCACATTCAGCCGTCGTGCCTTCCTGCAAACCGCATCCGCCCTGTCCCTGATCGCGGTTGCCCCTGCCGCGCGTGCCACTGCGGGAGGCGAAACCTTCTCCCGCGCTGATGTGATCGCCCGCGCCAAGGCGCTCGCCGAACGTCCGTTCAAGGAACGCAGCTCGGTGCCGGATGACTGGCTTGCCATGAGCTACGATCAGTACCGGTCGATCCAGTTCGATGTGACAAAGGCGCTCTGGGCCGATACCGACCGCAGCTACAACGTGGATTTCTTCCTGCCCGGTCTCTATTTCGAACGCCCGGTCCAGATCCATGCGGTCACCGAGGGCGTCTCCTCCGGCGTGGCCTTCGACATGGCGCGGTTCAAGACCCACCCAGAGATTTCGCCGACCCTGTCGCGCGACGGAGCGTTGGGATACTCCGGTTTCCGCCTGCGAACCGATCTCGACGATCCCGATCATCCGGGCAAGAAGACCGAGTTCTGCGTGTTTCAGGGCGCAAGCTATTTCCGCGCCATTGCAAACGGCAACAACTACGGCCTGTCGGCGCGCGGACTGGCGCTGAAGACCGCCGATCCCGAGGGCGAGGAATTCCCCGAATTCGTCAGCTTCTGGCTGGAGGCCCCGGGGCCGTTGCAGGAAAACATGGTGGTGCATGCGCTGATGGACAGCCCGTCGGTGACGGGTGCCTATCGGTTCGACATCACGCCGGGCAACCCTTGCGTGATGGACGTCACCGCCACCTTGTTCCCCCGCAAGGACCTCAGCCATGCGGGCCTTGCGCCGCTCACCTCGATGTTCCTGTTTGACGGCACCAATCATCAGCGCTTTGACGATTTCCGCCCCGCCGTACATGACAGTGACGGCCTGCTGGTCAAGAACGGCCAGGGCGAGGTGCTGTGGCGGCCGCTCGCCAATCCGACACGCCTGCAAGTGTCCAGCTTCGTGGACGAGAACCCGATGGGCTTTGGCCTGATGCAACGCGCGCGCAAGCTCTCGGATTTCGCCGATCTGGAGGCGCATTATCACCGCCGCCCCTCGCTCTGGGTCGAACCCAAGGGCGACTGGGGAAGCGGCGCCGTGACGCTGGTCGAGATCCCTGCGGACAAGGAAATCTACGACAATATCGTCGCCTACTGGCGTCCCCAGGTGCCTTATGCCGCTGGCACGCGTGTCGATCTTGAGTATCGCCTGACCTGGGGCGATGAACCTGTGCTGGACCTGCCGCGCGTCATCAATACCGCCTCGGGGGCCAAGATCTTTGGCGATCCGGGCCGGCTGATGGTGGTCGACTTCGAGGCGCATCCGATCTTCGAGGCCGCACCGGAGGACTTCTCCATCCACGTCTCCTCCCCGCATCTGGAGACCAGCGACGGCATACTCGAACGCAACCCGGAAACCGGCGGCATGCGGCTGGCGTTTTCCTTTGACCCGGGTGAGCAGACTCACGTCGAGCTGCGAGCGCAACTGCGCAAGGACGGCGCTGCCGCCTCCGAGGTCTGGCTTTATCGGTGGACTGTTTAAATGCGTGACGATTTACCCCCGCCCCTGGTGCCTCCCGAGACTCCGCTGGCGATGCCGGCGCAGGACTTCGGGCGCCGGTTCCACGACGCCAGCGCGCCGGCCTCCGGTGCGGCAGGCGGATCGGATCGCCCCCCCGGTGTTGCGCTGTGGCGCATCCTCGCCTTCTCTCCCGCTATGGTGGCAACGGTAGCACTGGCCTGGGTCATGCAGGGCTGGTTTGCCGCTGATGGCGTGACGCCGCTGGAATGGGTGCTGCTGACGCTGATCGCCTTCAACTTCTTCTGGATCACCTTCACCGTCTCCACGGTGCTCCTGGGTCTCTACAGCCTGGCGCGCACCCGCCCGACGCCCGCGCGGGGACCGCGACGGCCGATGCGCGTTGCCCTTCTGGTGCCGGTCTACAACGAGGTCCCCTGGTATGTACTGGGCAATGCCCGCTCCATGCTGGAAGAGCTGCGCGCCATCGGCGGGCCACATCAATACGAGATGTTCATCCTCTCCGACACCCGCGACCCCGAGATCGCCGCACAAGAGGAACAGAGCGTGCAGGCGCTCCGGGCAGAGCTGCCCGACGGCATCACGCTCTATTATCGCCGCCGCGAGAAGAACACCGCCCGCAAGGTCGGCAACATCCACGATTGGGTGACCCGCTGGGGCGGCGACTACGAGGCGATGCTGGTGCTGGATGCCGACAGCCTGATGACAGGCCGCGCCATCGTGCGCCTCACCGATGCGCTGTCGCGGGATCCGGCTGCAGGCCTCATTCAGAGCTTCCCGCAACTCATTGGCGCGCAATCCGTTTTTGGCCGCATGCAGCAGTTTGCAAATGGCGTCTACGGTCTCGCCTTGGCCGAAGGGCTGGCACGCTGGACCGGGCATGAGGGCAACTACTGGGGGCACAATGCGATCATCCGCACCCGCGCCTTTGCCACCTGTGCGGGCCTGCCGGAACTGCCCACGCTTGCGGGCGGCACCTCGATCATCATGAGCCATGATTTTGTCGAGGCGGGCCTGTTGCGCCGCGCCGGCTGGCGGGTGCGCTTCCTGCCGCGCATTCGCGGTTCCTACGAGGAAACGCCCGCGACGCTGGTGGACCACATCCAGCGCGACCGGCGCTGGTGCCAGGGCAACCTCCAGCACCTGCGCATCCTGTCTGCCACGGGCTTTCACGCCATGTCCCGCTTTCACCTCGCCCATGGCGCCATCGGCTATCTGATGGCGCCGGTGTGGTTCGCGCTCCTGGTGATCTGGGCGCTGATCGGCCATGACGAGGGTGGCTCGGTCATCACCTATTTCTCCGAGAAGAACCCGCTGCGTCCCAACTGGCCCGACATGAGCGAACCCCGGCATGTGGCGGTGATCATTCTGATCTATGCCATGCTGTTGTTGCCAAAGGTGCTGTCCGTGGCGGCGCTGCCCCTCACCGGGCGGCGGCTCGGCGACTATGGCGGTACGGGCCGGTTCCTGCTGTCGATGTCGACCGAAATCCTGCTGGCCATCCTCTATGCACCGATCCTGATGGTGCAGCAGATGATCGCGGTCTTGCGCACGCTGTTCGGGCTGCAAAAGGGCTGGTCGCCGCAGGCACGCGAAGGCGGGCACTACAGCCTTGCCACCCTGTTCAAATGCCACGCGCTGGAAACGGTCAGCGGTGTGGCTCTCTGGGCCGGGATCGCGGCGGGGCTGGTGTCGCTCTGGCTTGCGCCGATCGCGCTGTCGCTGGTGCTGGCCGTGCCGCTGTCAGCCCTGTCCAGCCTGCGCCTGCCGCGAGGGTGGATGGGCACCGCCGAGGTCCTGCAGGAACCCCGCATCAACAAGGCCGCCCGGCACTACCGCAGTCTGCTGCGCCAGAACCTGCAGGGGCCGGACACCCCGGTGCCCGCAGTCGAGTAGGTCAAGACCGCACCGTCGCGGCCTCCCGCGATGGTGCGCATCAGATCCGGCCCGCCGTTTGACCCTTTGGCCAATTGGCCGTTTGAAAGGGGGATCAGTCGGTCTCGGCCTGCGGGCCTGCACCTGCCTCGATCCAGTCGATGACCCGATCCGCCCACCCCGGCGGCACCATGTGCCCTCCGGGAAACAACTCGAACACCAGTTCCGCATCAGCGCCGCACTGCCAGCGACGCAGGCTCAGCTCCCCGTCCTGCCAGATCCTGTCGGGCGCATGGGTGTCGCAGCCCATCGTGTCGCGCCACGATTCCAGCCCGGCCCAGATGTCCCCCTGCGTGAACCGCCCGCCGCCGAGAATCCGCCCTTCCAGAGGCACAACGCCGTCGCGCCAGCCGTGGCTGTGGTAGATCCGCGCCGGTCCGGTGCAGCTCTCGGGCTGCGAACGCCAGAACCCGCCGGACACGGGCAGATAGGCCGCAAAGGTTTCGGGCTGGTCGCAGGCGAGGTAGTTCACCATGAAGGCTCCCGAAGAAAACCCAGCAAGAACAGTGTTCTGCGGATCGATATCAAAGCGCGCCGCCGCATCAGACACCACTGCGGGCAGGAACGCAAAATCATCGCGGCCCTGAAATTCCGGCAGGAAAGACCAGCTGCGCGGCCCGTTGGGACGGCGCGCCCCATTTGGTGCAATCACCGCATAGCCTCGGGCGGTGACCGCCTCCACCATGCCGCGCATGCGCAGAACCCCTTTGGCCGATCCGCCATGACCGTGCAGGAACAGGACGGCCGGGATCGGTGACGGATCGCCCGCAGTGTCTGTTGCCGCCGGAGGCAAGGCGATCTCGTAGCTGCCGCCCGGAATCTCACACTGCGGCTCGACCGGTCCGCACCCTGCGCGGGCGGTGCCGGCTGCGGTCAGCGCCACAGCGACACAGAGCGGGATCAACCGTTCCATGGGCGCACCGGAAGGTCGGACGCCAGCCAGCCGGGTCCGGCCGAGGACCCGTGAAGCCCCTCCGGCACGTCGATCACCTGCTGGTAGCCTGCCGCAAGGAGTTGGCGGCTGAGACGGGCCGAGCGCACGCCCCCTGCGCAGATCAGCGCCACCGGGCGGGTCGGGTCCTGAGCCACGAAGGCGTCGAGCCTGTCGATGAAATCGTCGCGGCGCATGTCCAGTGGCACCGCCCCCTCCGGCACGCCGGTCCGGCGCCATTCGCCCGGGGTGCGAATATCCACCAGCAGGATCTCTCCTGCCCGGGCCTGCGCATGCGCCGCCCGAACGCCGAGCATGCCGCCCTCATGCGACGGGCGATAGCGCGCGAGCCGCCACCAACCGGCAGCGGTCGCGACGCCGATCACGCCCCCCGCGCACAGGAGACGACGGCGCGACATCGCCGTCCTGGGTTCTGACATTTCCATCTGCACCTCCTGCGTGACGGCTCCATAGTCCTTGCCCCGAGGTCCTAGCACAGGCCGCCCGTCCCTGCGCGGCTGTCCTCCTCACTGCGCCATCAAGTTCCCGTCATCACCATGCCGCATCGCGGCAATCGCAGGTTGCGGCCCAAAACATGCGGCCCAGTGTCACATTTTGGCGTTTCCGATGCGAAACAGGCCAGATTCCGTGCGGATTTTCTGGATCAGCACTGGAAAATTCCTTACTCAGCCTACAGCTTGGAGCCTGTTGCCCGACATAAAAACAATATGCCCGACCTGGAGAGTATGACGTGTCCCTTTTCTTGATAGCGGCCTTGCCATTTCTTGGCGCGCTGTTTCCCGCACTGTTGATCCGCGCCGGTCGCAATGCCTCGGCCGCCTCTGCCGGACTGGCCACGGGGCTTGCCTTCATTGGACTGATGCTGCACGCCCCCGCCATTCTGCGCGGCGAGGTTGTGAAGGTCGGTATCGACTGGCTTCCCGCGCTGGGGTTGTCGGCCAATTTCTTTCTGGACGGGCTGGGGTTCCTGTTCGCCACGCTGATCCTCGGGATCGGGCTGCTGATCATCCTCTATGCGCGGTTCTACCTGTCGCGGCAGGACCCGATGGGGCAGTTCTATACCTATTTGCTGCTGTTCCAGGGCGCGATGGTCGGCATTGTGCTGTCCGACAACATCCTGCTGCTGCTGGTGTTCTGGGAGCTGACATCGCTGTCGTCCTTCCTGCTGATCGGGTACTGGAAGCACCTGCCCGAAGGCCGCCAGGGCGCGCGGATGGCGCTGACGGTGACCGGCATGGGCGGGCTTGCCATGATCGGTGGCATGCTGATCCTCGGCCAGATTGCAGGCTCCTATGACATCAGCACCATCCTGCAAAACAAGGAGGCGATCCAGTCCTCCGACCTTTATCTGCCGGCGCTGATCCTGATCCTGATCGGGGCCTTTACCAAATCCGCACAGTTCCCGTTCCACTTCTGGCTGCCGCATGCGATGGCGGCGCCGACGCCGGTTTCGGCCTATCTGCACTCCGCCACCATGGTAAAGGCGGGCCTGTTCCTGATGGCGCGACTGTGGCCGGTGCTCGCTGGCACGCCGGAATGGTTCTATATCGTCGCGACCACGGGCCTCGTGACCATGGTGATCGGCGCGGTGATCGCGTTGTTCAAGGACGACCTGAAGGCGCTGCTGGCGTTTTCCACCGTGTCGCATCTGGGGCTGATCACCATGCTCCTGGGCTTTGGCACCAAATATGCAGCCGTCGCGGCGGTGTTTCACATCATCAACCACGCCACGTTCAAGGCGGCGCTGTTTATGTCGGCAGGGATCGTCGACCACGAGGCCCATACCCGCGACATCAAACGTCTGGGTGGCCTGCGTCACCTGATGCCGGTGACCTTTGTGATCGCCGCTGTCGCCTCGCTGTCGATGGCCGGTATCCCGCCGTTGAATGGTTTCCTGTCCAAGGAAATGATGCTGGATGCGGCAGAGAAGACCACATGGCTCAACTCCGCCTACATGGTGGCCGGGCTTGCGACCTTCGCGGCGATGTTCTCGGCGGCCTATTCCTTCCGCTATATTGCGCATGTCTTCCTCGGCTCCAAGCGCGAGGATTATCCGGCCAAGCCACATGACCCCGGCTTTGGTATGTGGGCCTCGCCTGCACTGCTGGTGGTACTGGTCGTGCTGATCGGTCTGTTCTCGGCCAAGCTGGTGGGCCCGCTTGTTGCGGCCTCCGCCAGTGCGGTGATTGGTGGCGAGAAACTGCCCTATTATTCGCTGAAGCTCTGGCACGGGTTTACGCCCGCGCTCTACATGTCGATCACCGCGGTGGTCGGTGGTCTGGTCCTGCTGGCCCTGCATCGCCCGCTGGAGCGTGCTTGGAACGCCTTGCCCCGCCCCGAGGCCAAGGTGATCTTTGACGCCATCGTGCTCCGCCTGACCGCTCTGACGCAGGGGGTGACGGCAGGGCTGCATGATGGATCGCTCACCCGATATGCGGCGATCATGGTGAGCTTCACCGTCGCCATCTGCATCTTTGCCTATGGCACCGGGACGCTTGGCCTGCCCACGCGAGAAGCGCAAGAGTTCGGCGTGCTGCCGGTGGTCGGTTGGCTGTGTCTGATCGTGGCCACCTGCTGCATCGTGATCTTCCACCGCCAGCGCTTTGTGGCGCTGATCCTGATCGGCATCGTCGGTCTGGTGGTGTCGCTGTCGTTCAACTACCTCTCCGCACCGGATCTGGCGCTGACCCAGATCTCGGTCGAGGTGGTGACAATCATCCTGATGTTGCTGGCGCTCAACTTCCTGCCCAAGGAAACCCCGGTGGAAACGCCCGCCCTGTCGCGCCTGCGCGACGGCGCCATCGCCATCGTTGGCGGTGTTGGCGTCGGGGGGCTGATCTATGCGCTGTTGATGCGCGACTTTGCCTTCCCGTCGATCTCGGGCTTTCACATCGAGAACTCCTACAAGGGCGGCGGCGGCACCAATATGGTGAACGTGATCCTGGTGGATTTCCGGGGCTTTGACACCTTTGGCGAGATCATCGTTCTGGGGATCGCGGCGCTGGTGATCTTTGCCCTGACCGAAGCGGTGCTGTCGACGCGCGTACGGGCCTATCTCCTTAACCGCAAACCCGACATCGAACAGGCGGGCGACAGCCATCCCGGCATGATGGTGGTGGTGACGCGGATGATGATGCCGGTGGCGCTGATGGTTGCGGCCTATATCTTCTTCCGCGGTCACAACCTGCCCGGCGGCGGCTTTATCGCCGGTCTGATCGCGGCGATCGCGGTGATCATGCAGTATATGGCCTCCGGGTTCGGCTGGGCGACAGAGCGCCAGCGCATGCCCTATCACGGCATCATCGGCTCCGGCGTGCTGATCGCCGCGGCCACCGGGCTTGGTGCCTGGTTCAATGGCCAACCGTTCCTGACCTCTGCCTTCGGCTATGTGCACCTGCCGCCGCTGGAGGAATTCGAACTGGCCACCGCCGCGCTGTTCGATCTCGGCGTGTTCCTCGCGGTTGTCGGCGCGGTGATGCTGGCGCTGGAAAGCCTCAGCCGCTTTGCCTGGCAACCGGGCACCTCGACCGAGCACGCCATGGACATCAACCCCGCCCGCGATGACGCGGCGCATGACACCAAAGAGGTCTGAGCATGGAACTCCTTCTGGCTTCTGCCGTTGGCCTATTGACCGCTGCGGGGATCTATCTGGTCCTGCGCCGCCGGACGTTTCCGGTGATCCTGGGCACGTCCTTGCTGTCCTATGCCGTGAACGTCTTCCTGTTCGCCTCCGGGCGACTGGTGACAAACGCGCCGCCGATCCTCAACAAATACGAGGACATCGCCTATTCCGACCCGCTGCCGCAGGCGCTGGTGCTGACGGCGATCGTGATCTCCTTCGGCATGACCGCGGTGGTGGTGATGGTGGCGCTCGGGGCGTTCCTCAGCGCCCGCAATGACAATATCAACATGGACGACACTGCGCCCGCGCAGGGAGAGGACGCATGAACCACCTTCTGATTGCGCCCATCGTGCTGCCCGCGCTGGTGGCGCCCTTCATCATCATGACGCTGCGCTATCATATCGATTTGCAGCGCATATTCTCGCTGGCGTCGAATGTGCTTCTGGTTGCCATCGCGCTGACCCTGGCGGTTCAGGCCGCCGACGGCACGGTGCAGGTCTACGAACTGGGGGACTGGCAAGCGCCCTTCGGCATCGTGCTGGTGCTGGACCGGCTGTCGGCGATGATGGTGCTGTTGACCACGCTGCTGGCGCTGGCCGTCAACCTCTATGCCATCGGCAGCAAGTGGGACGAACGCGGGGCCAACTTCCACGCGCTCTACCAGTTCCAGCTGATGGGCATCATCGGCGCTTTCCTGACCGGTGACGCCTTCAACCTGTTTGTGTTCTTCGAGGTGCTGCTCATCGCCTCCTACGGTCTGATGATCCACGGCGGCGGCGCCCGGCGCTTTCAGGCGGGCGTGCAATATGTGGTCTTCAACCTTCTGGGATCCACCCTGTTCCTGTTTGCGCTTGGCACCATCTATGCGGTGACCGGCACGCTGAACATGGCCGATCTTGCCGTCCGCGTGGCAGAGCTGCCGGCCGAAGACAGCGCCCTGATCCGCGTCGGGGCGGCGATGCTGCTCCTGGTCTTTGCGATCAAGGCCTCGCTGCTGCCCCTGCACTTCTGGCTGCCGGCCTCCTACGCCAACGCGCCTGCGCCGGTGGCGGCGCTGTTTGCGATCATGACCAAGGTCGGCGCCTATGCGATCCTGCGTGTCTACACGCTGATCTTCGGCCCCGATGTGGCGGTGGTCGAGGGGCTGGTGGGCGACTGGTTGCTGCCAGCAGCACTCCTGACCGTGGCCATCGGTGCGATCGGTGTTCTGGGCGCCAAGGAGATCGGTCGCCTGATGTCCTTTGGCGCGATCACCTCCGTTGGCACGCTTTTGACCGCGATCGCCCTGTTCACGCCGGAGGCCGCTGCCGCGGCGCTCTATTACGCTGTGCATTCGACCCTTGCCGCCGCAGCGCTGTTCCTGGTCGCCGACATGGTACGGCAACGGCAGGGCGGCGAGATCATGCCGCAACCTGTGATGGCGCAAAGCGGTCTCATATCGGTGCTGTTCTTTGTTGCTGCGATCGCCACCGCAGGCATGCCGCCCCTGTCCGGTTTTCTGGGAAAACTGCTGATCCTCGACGCCGCGCGCGGGGATACGCTTGTGATCTGGGTCTGGGCCGTGATCTTGGTCAGCTCTCTGATCACCATCATGGGGTTTGCACGCGCCGGCACGCTGATCTTCTGGAAGAGCCACGGGTTGCAGCATGACGACACCATCGCAGAACCGGAAATCGAACTGGAACAGGTCGATCAGGACGACGCACCCGCCGCACCGCGCGCGCCCGCGCTGCCCTTTGTCGCCACCTTCGGTCTGCTTGCGGGATTGGTGGCGCTCACCGTCTTTGCCGGTCCGATGACCCGCTACACCACCGCCACCGCGCAGGATCTCTTTGCGCCCGAGGCTTATATCGAGACGGTTCTGGCCAACCGTGACCGTCCCGTTGTCGACCCGGCCAAGGCCGATGGGTATGGCAGCGACGACAGCCACGACGATGCGGCGCAGATCCAAGAGGAGGGCCATTGATGAAGCTCCTGAACCGCCTTCTGCCGCACCCGTTGCTGACGCTGATGCTGACGGTGATCTGGCTGCTGCTGGTCAATCGTTTCTCGCTCAACTCGCTGGTGTTCGGCTTTTTCCTCGGCCTGTTGATCCCGGTGGTGACCCAGCCCTACTGGCCCAATCGCCCCAAGCTCAAAAGCCCGCTGCGGCTGGCGACCTATGTGCTGTTGGTGTTCTGGGATATCGTGATCGCCAATATCACCGTGGCGCGGATCATCCTGTTCATGCCCAACAGCAAACGTCAGCCCACATGGGTCGAAATCCCGCTGGACATCCGCACGCCCGAGGCCATCGCGATGCTTGGCGGAACCATCACCATGACACCGGGAACCCTGACTGCGGATATCTCGGCTGATGGGCGTCACCTGCTGGTTCACTGCCTGCACGCGCCCGACACCGCCTCTGTCCGCGATGAAATCAAGACCCGCTATGAACGCCGCCTGAAGGAGATTTTCGAATGATCGAATACGCCTACATCTTCGCCTTCGGCTGTTTCGCCCTGGCGATGCTGATGAACCTGTGGAAAGTGGTGACCGGCACCGAGGTCACCGACCGCATCCTTGCGCTTGATACCCTGTTCATCAACTCCATCGCCCTCGTGGTGTTGTTCGGGGTGTTCCTGAGCTCGGAAATCTTCTTTGAGGCCTCGCTGATCATGGCCATGCTCGGCTTCATCTCCACCGTGGCCTATGCGCGCTTCCTGCTGCGCGGCAACATCATCGAGTGAGGAGACAGACATGTTTCTCGACCTTCTCATCACCGGGTTCATCGTATTGGGGGGCTTTTTTGGCTTTGTCGGCTCCTTTGGCCTGCTCAAGCTCAACGACCCGATGTCGCGCATGCATGCGCCCACCAAGGCGACGACGCTCGGCGTCGGCGGCGTGCTTTTGGGCTCCATGCTGCATGCGGTGGTCTATGAGGGCCGCCTCTCTGCTCATGAGCTGCTGATCACCCTGTTCCTGCTGGTCTCCGCTCCGGTCACGGCAAATTTTCTTGCCAAGGTGTTCATCAACCAGCAGACAAAGCCCAAAGACCTGCCCGCCCCCGGCGACTGCGAACTCTGGGCGACGCATAACAAACCTGAACATCGTTCGGCCGACACGCCCGAAGCCTAGCGTTTGGGGACCGGCCGCCACCCGGAGGCCCCGATGCACGCACCCCGTCTTCCCCTGACCCGCGATCTGGTTCTTGTGGGAGGCGGCCATACCCACGCGCTGCTGCTGCGGATGTGGGGGATGAACCCGCTGCCGGGCGTACGTCTCACCCTGATCAACCCCGGCCCCACCGCGCCCTATTCCGGTATGCTGCCGGGATTTGTGGCCGGTCATTACGACCGCGATGCGCTCGACATTGACCTAGTGAAGCTCGCACGTTTTGCCGGGGCGCGGCTCATTCTGGGAGCCGCCGAAGAGATCGACCCCGAGGCCAAGCGCATCACCGTGCCGGGCCGCCCGGCCATCTCCTATGATGTGGCCTCTCTCGACATCGGGATTACCTCGGCCATGCCGGAGCTGCCGGGCTTTGCCGATTTTGCCATTCCTGCCAAACCCTTGGGAGAGTTTGCCGCAAGCTGGGATGCCTTTCGTGCCGGCAGCGACCCCGCCCGGATCGCCTGTATCGGCGGTGGCGTTGCCGGGGTGGAGCTGATCCTTGCCATGTCACATGCTCTGCGCCAGAAGAACCGACTGGCACAGGCGACCTTGATCGACAGTGACGCTGCGCTCTCCGTGCTGAGTTCTCAGAGCCAATCGCGCCTGCGCAAGGCAATGGATGCGCATGGTGTTACGGTGCTGGAACATGCGCCGATAGAGCGCCTGAGCGAAGGCCGCATTCACCTCAGGGACGGGCGCGACATCTCCAGCGATTTCAGTGTTGGCGCTGCGGGCGCGCGCGCCTATGGCTGGCTTGCGACCTCCGGGCTTGCGCTCCATGACGGCGCGCTTGTGGTCTCTGAGCGTCTTCAAACCTCTGACCCTCACGTCTTTGCCACCGGCGATTGCGCTTATATGGCGCATGCCCCGCGCCCCAAGGCGGGCGTCTACGCGGTGCGGCAAGCGCCGGTGCTCTTTCACAACCTCAAGGCCATGCTGGCGGGAGGCGCATTCAAGAGTTATCACCCGCAGCAGGATTACCTCAAGCTCATTTCTATGGGCGGAAAATCCGCTCTTGCGGATCGCAACGGGCGTAGCTTTTCCGGTGGGCTGTTGTGGCGCTGGAAAGATCACATCGACCGTAAATTCATGGGGAAATTCACGTCATTGCCGGTCATGTCCCCACCCGCCCTGCCCCGCACCCACGCCAAGGGCATGCAGGAGGCACTTGGCTCGAAACCCATGTGCGGCGGCTGCGGCTCCAAGGTCGGGCGCACAGCGCTGCAACAGGGGCTTGGCGCATACCACGGCGCGTCGCGCCCGGATGTGACCCCGCTGCCGGGCGACGACGCAGCACAGTTGACGGTCGGCGGGGCCATGCAGGTCATCAGCACCGACCACTTGCGCGCCTTTACCGAAGACCCGGTGGCGATGACCGCGATCACTGCGCAACATGCGCTCAATGACATCTGGGCGATGGGCGCACGGCCACAGGCCGCGACGGTCACCCTGATCCTGCCCCTCCAGTCGCCCGACCTACAGGAACGGCTACTGTCCGAGATCATGGAAACCGCCCACCAAGAGATGAAAGCCGCAGGTGCCGCCATCGTGGGCGGCCATACCTCTTTGGGGGAGGAACTAACCGTCGGCTTCACCGTCACCGGGCTTTGTGACGCGCCCCCCATCACCCTTGCTGGCGCATGCGCGGGCGATCACCTGATCCTGACCAAACCCTTGGGGTCAGGCACGATTTTAGCCGCCGAAATGGCGGGACAGGCGCGCGGGGCCTGGGTTGCGGGCGCGCTTGATCTGATGTGTCAGAGCCAACGCAACGCCGCCAAGGTCCTGCGCCCCGTGGCGCGCGCCATGACCGATGTCACGGGCTTTGGTCTGCTGGGTCACTTGCAGGGTCTGTGCGAGGCCTCGCATCTGGGCGCAGAGGTCACATGTGACGCGATCCCTTTGATGGAGGGCGCACGCGAACTTGCCGAGGCGGGCGTGCGGTCCACGATCTTTGACGACAATGCGGCTCTTTTGCCCGGCATCGGCACCGCAGGCGCGCGGGCATTGCTGTTTGATCCGCAGACCTCGGGCGGTCTCTTGGCCTGTGTCGCCCCCGAACATTCTGCACAGGTGTTGGAGCAGCTTAAAAACCACGGCTACCATGCTGCAAAGGTTGGCGAAATGCGCGGCCCTGACGAAGGTATCGTGCTGCGATAACCCAGCTCAAAGAGCTGCCATCACCTCCAATACGCGCGCTGCGGCCTGCGTGCGATCCGACGCGCTTAATCCCGGCAGCGCAATCTGGCGTTGGTTGCATACTGCGTAGCGGCTGCGGGCCTTGCGGTAGGCCGGGTCGTAATGGTCTGCCATCAACCGCGCCACCAGTGCTGGTTTATCCCCCGCCGCGATCAGCTCGAACCAGTCCTCCACCACCGCACCAGAGCGATGTTCCCTAAGAGGCCCGAGCTTTGCGCGCAGGTGGTCCGCGTCTGACAGAATGTCATCGTAAGCCTCAACCAGATAGGCGCAGCGGGCCTCAAACGGCACCTCCAGATCAATCCTCGGCGCGGCTTTCATCGCCTCCCACAGGCTGGGCGGCAGGATGCGCGCCCCGATCTTGCTGGCTTCGGCCTCCACCAGCACCGGGCGCGCCGGGTCCATCTGCGCCAGCGCGCAGGCGATATAGCTCTCGAACCGTTTCTGACTTGGTTGCCCTCCCGGCATCTCGCCCAAGAGCGAACCGCGATGCCCCGCAAGCCCCTCCAGATCCAGAACCTGACCGCCCATCCCGGCGACCTGCTGCAAAATCTCGGTCTTGGCAGTGCCGGTCAACCCGTCCAGCAAGATCAGCCGATGCGACAGCCCCGCCTCATAGAGCGCGGCATGCACCAGACGGCGATAGCTCTGGTAGCCACCCTGGACCACCTCGGCCCGCCAGCCGATCTGGCTCAACATCCACGTAAAGCTGCCCGAGCGCTGCCCACCGCGCCAGCAATAGACCAGAGGTTTCCAGCTGCCGTCGTGATGGCTCAGCCGCCGTTCGATGTGGGTGGCGGCATTGCGAAACACCATCGCCGCGCCGATCTTGCGGGCGCGAAAGGGGCTTTCCTGCACATAGATCGTGCCCACCTCGGCCCGTTCCTCATTGTCGAGCACCGGCAGGTTGATCGCGCCGGGCACATGGTCCTCGGCGTATTCTGCCGGGCTGCGCACGTCGATCACGGTATCGTGCCCATGCGAAAGAAAATCGGAAAGTGTTTGAAACGTCAGAGCCATGCCCCATCTCTATCTTCACCGGTGCGACAACAAAATACCTATCCACTCGCGCCGGGGCATGTCTGCGCCGAATGCAACCGGCCCGCGAACGATCCGCCCGCGCATGAGGTGCCTTCTGGCCACGTCCTGGCCGCATTTGGGGACATACTCCCCGCATCATTGACCCAAAGGCCCGCCATGCCCGAGCGCGAATTGGAACTTGATCACCTGCCCGCCACGCTGATCCGCCGGTTGAACCAGATCTCTGTCGCACGGTTTGCGGCCGCCATGTCCAACGCCAGCATTGACCTGACCCCGGTGCAATATGCCGCACTGGCCGCACTCGCTGCCCGGCCCGGGGTTGATCAGGCAACGCTGGCAGCACTCATCGGATATGATCGTGCGACACTCGGCAAAGTGGTGGAACGCCTCGATCTGAAACATCTGGTCCGGCGCGAGGTGCGCCCCGAGGATCGCCGGGCGCGCAGCCTGCATCTGACCCCTGCCGGTGCGGCCCTGCACGCCGCCGCCCGCCCGCTGGTCGAAGCGCTCCAAACCGATATCCTCGCTGGCCTGTCCCGCAGTGAACGCCAAGACATGCTGCAGCTGTTGCGCAAGGCCACCGAGGCCGCCGAAGCGGGCGATCACGACGCCCCACCCATGGTCCGAAGCGCATAACGCGCACTGCCGCACAGGCGCGCAGCATCTGTTGTCCGAGGCCGGAGAATGCCAGATCGGAAACCCCGCGTGCGCCTGCGTGCCTCAGCCCCGTTTGCGGGCCAGTTCGATCCGCGCCTCTGTCATGGACAAATCGGAGATGATCTGGCGACGCTTGCTGCGATCACTGGTCTCGTTCAGCTCCGCACGCAATCGGGCCAGCTCACGGCTGAGCGCGACCACTTCGGGCACCGCGCCATTGTCCCGCAGGAGTCTGTTCATCACCGCATTGTCGGGATCATCGCATGGGGGCAAAGGACGGCCTGCCCCTTCGAGATTATCAAAGGCTCCGTCTTTTTCGGCGGCAGCAATTCGCGCGTTGATGAGATCTATCAGCGGGTGGTCCATCGCCCGTCAGAGCCAGTCACTGCGCGCGGTGCCGACAGCCTGCGCCACGGTGTCATAGCCGTCGCGCGCCAGAAGCGTATCAACCCCCGTGGCGATCTCTGCGGCCAGGGACAGGCCGCCATAGACCAGCGCGGTATAGAACTGCACCGCCAAGGCCCCGGCCCGGATCTTGGCATAGGCCTGTTCTGCCGAGGAAATTCCCCCGACGCCAATGATCGGCACCGCGCCGTCGAGACGCGCAGACAGCTGCGCCAGCACGCGGGTGGATTTGTCAAACAACGGTGCGCCGGACAGGCCGCCAGCCTCCGCCCGATGCGGGCTTTTCAGACCGTCTCGCGCAAGCGTGGTATTGGTGGCGATCACCGCGTCAATGCCACTGTCGCGCGCCACTGCCGCGATGTCATCCAGCCCCGCCTGATCCAGATCGGGTGCGATTTTCAGGAACACCGGAATGGGGCGTTCGAGGCTGCTGCGGGCGTCCATGACCCCAGCCAGCAGCGCCGACAGCGCAGCCTTGCCCTGAAGGTCGCGCAGTTTCTCGGTATTGGGTGAGGACACATTGACAGTGGCAAAATCCAGATGCGCGCCGCAGTGACGCAGCACCCGGGCAAAATCCTGTGCGCGGTCGTCGCTGTCCTTGTTGGCCCCGAGGTTGAGGCCGATCACGCCATCCTTTGGACGGTTGGCGAGCCGGGCGCCGATCACGTCCATGCCCTCGTTGTTGAAGCCGAAGCGGTTGATCGCCGCGCGATCTTCGCTCAGCCGGAACAGGCGGGGCTTCGGGTTGCCGGGCTGCGGGCGCGGTGTTGCAGCGCCGACCTCGATGAAACCAAAGCCCGCCTGCGTCAGCGCGCCGAGCGCCTCGGCATTCTTGTCAAACCCTGCGGCCAGCCCCACCGGATTGGGCAGGCGCAGCCCCGCGATTTCGGTCTTCAGCCGCGGCGAGGTGACAGGCCCCGGACGCGGTGTGAGACCGGATTTCAGCGCCTTGATGGACAGTCCATGGGCTGTTTCGGGGTCCAGGCGATGCATCACCGCCAGCGCCAGTGTTTCGGACAGCTTCATTCGCCATGTCTCCTTTGGTGCGCGCAGCGCGGGGGTCTCAGACCATCTCGGCGGGAAATTGATGCTGGCCGTCGACCAGCGGCAAGGGTTTGACCCAGAGCACCTCGGTCAACTGCAAGCGGCGATAGAGATGCGGGAACAGCGCCCCGCCGCGCGATGGCTCCCACTTCAGCGCCTCGCCCATCGCTTCGGCGTCAAACGCCAGGAGCCACAGGCCCTCGGCCCCGGCAAAATGCTTGGCCGCGGTTTCCGCCGCCTGCTGGGCTGTCGAGAAGTGGATATAGCCGTCCGCCAGATCCACGGGCGCGCCATCGGTTTCACCGGCGGCCTCAAAAGCGCGCCATTCGTCGTCACGGAAAATCTTGTACATCAGCATGGGAACCTCATGCCCTCAGACACCCCTGCTGCGCAAGGGCGCTTGTGCAATGGGCAGCGCAAAGTTTCCCCTGCGTCGATATATCCCTGTCATGATAATTTGGTTTTGACTGTTTGGACAAAGATCCCGAATATTGGTCGAATAACAACCGCCGGTAGAGGTGGCATAACAAAGGTGAGGGTTTATCCTATGATCGCACGTTTCCTGACATCCGTGGCCGCGCTTGGCCTGACCGCCGGCCTTGCGGCGGCGGACTACAAGCTGACCATCCTGCACACCAACGACATTCACAGCCGCATCGAGTCGATCAACAAATACGACTCCACCTGCGGCGCAGAGGACGAGGCCGAAGGCAAATGTTTCGGCGGAGTGGCCCGCATCAAGACCAAGGTCGACGAAATGCGCGCGGCGCTTGAGGGACAGAACGTCCTGCTTCTGGATGCGGGCGACCCGTTCCAGGGTTCGTTGTTCTACACCACCTACAAGGGCGCAGCCGAGGCCGAGTTCATGGAGGCCATCGGCTATGACGTCATGGCCGTCGGCAACCACGAATTCGACGACGGCCCGGCCGGGCTGGAGAAATTCGTCGATACCGTGTCGTTCCCGGTGATCTCCGGCAACCTCGACCTCAGCTCCGAACCGCTGCTGAAGGGCAAGGTCGGCAACCACGTGGTGCTGGAGGTCGGCGGCGAAAAGATCGGCATCATCTCCGCGCTTGCGACCGACACGGTCGAGACCTCCTCGCCGGGGCCGAACGTCGTGTTCCAGGACGAGATCGACAGCCTGGCCGCGGATGTGGAGGCGCTGCAAGCCGAAGGCGTCAACAAGATCATCGCCCTGACCCATGTGGGCCTGGCCAAGGATCTGGAAATCGCGGAACAGGTTCCGGGCCTGGACGTGGTTGTGGGTGGTCATTCGCACACGCTCCTGTCCAACACCTCTGATCGCGCGGCGGGCCCCTACCCGACCATGGTCGGCGATGTGCCGGTGGTGCAGGCCTATGCCTACTCCAAATACCTCGGCGAGTTGACGGTGACCTTTGACGACGCAGGCAATGTAACTGCGGCCGAGGGCGACCCGATCCTGCTCGACGCCTCGGTGACGCCGGATGCGGAGATCGCCGCCCGCGTGGCCGAGATGGGCGCCCCGATCGAAGAGATGAAAACCCGCGTGGTGGCCGAAACCACCGATACTGTCGATGGCTCTCGCGATGTGTGCCGTGCGGGCGAATGCTCGATGGGCAATCTGGTGGCCGATGCGATGCTGGCGCGGGTGAAGGACCAGGGCGTCTCGATCGCGATCCAGAACGGCGGCGGGCTGCGCGCCTCCATTGACGCGGGCGAGGTGACCATGGGCGAAGTGCTGACCGTGCTGCCGTTCCAGAACACGCTCTCGACCTTCGAGGTCAGCGGCCAGACCATGATCGACGCGCTGGAAAACGGCGTGGGTCAGATCGAGGAGGGCGCAGGCCGTTTCCCGCAGGTCGCCGGCATGAAGTTCGCCTTCGACCCGGCCAAGGAACCGGGCGCGCGGGTCTCTGACGTGATGGTCATGGAGGGCGATGCCTGGGTGGCGATCGATCCCGCCAAGACCTACGGCGTGGTGTCCAACAACTACGTCCGCAACGGCGGCGACGGCTACAAGATGTTCGCCGGCGACGACAAGAACGCCTATGACTTCGGCCCCGATCTTGCCGATGTGGTGGCTGAATACCTTGCCGAGGCTGGCCCCTACAGCGCCTATACTGACGGTCGCATCAGCCAGAAGTAAGCCCACGCCGGAGCAACACTCGCCCCCTGTGATCCGTTGCTCCAGCCTGCATGTCCCCTGTCGGAGCGATCCGGCAGGGGCAACCGGAAACAGAAAACCGGAAACAGAAAACCGGCCAGGGAAACCTGACCCACCCCGGCATCGCCCTGGCCTGAGCCAGTGCGATCCGGTGACCTCAGGGGACCAGCAGGCCGCGCCGAAGGCGCGGCCTGCCCCCCGGCGATTTGCTTGGCAAAGCGCAACCTCTCTCGCGAGATCGCAAAGCGCACCCAATGCCGCGGTCAGCGCAACGGCCCGTCCAGACCAACCAGAGCAGTATCAGGCAGCCGCCACGCCGGCCTCCAGCCTCCGATAGCGGAGCGCCAGCGTCACGGCCCGGGTGAGGTTCAGCACCATCAGCGCCAGCCACAAACCGTGGTTGCCCAGAGCCGGAACCAGAACCAGCAAGGCCCCGACATAGACGGCGACCGATTGCAGCGCCGCAATCCGCATGTCGCGGGTCCATGTGGCGCCGATATAGATCCCGTCGAACATGTAGCTGGCAACGCTGACGAGCGGGGCAAGCGCCACCCAAACGAGATACGTGCGGCCGGTCTCGCGCACCTCCGGCGCGGTGGTCATCAGGTCGATCAGCATCGGCCCCAGCCCCCAGAACCCCAGCGCCAGCAGTGCGGCAAAGCCGATCCCCCAATGGCTGGAAACCAGCGCCGCCCGGCGCAAGCGCTGCGGATCGCGCGCGCCCACCGCGCCGCCCACCAGCGCCTCGGCACTGAACGCAAACCCGTCCAGCGCAAAGGCGGTGATCTCCAGAAACTGGATCAGCACCTGATTGGCCGCCAGCGTCACATCCCCCATATCCGCGCCGATGAACAGGAAGGTCGTAAACGACAGCGTCAGCAGCACCGACCGCACCATGATGTCGCCATTGACCTGCATCATCCGCTTGATGCGCGCCCGATCAAAGATCCGCGCCCAATCATGCCATTGATCGCCCGCAAAGGCCGACCGGCAGAACCACAGTCCCAGCACCAGCCCCGACCACTCGGCAATCAGCGTCGCTGTCGCAACGCCTTCGACACCCCAGCCAAGCCCGAGCACGAACCACAGGTCCAACAGGATATTCAGCCCGTTCATCCAGATCTGAAGCAGGAACACCGCGCGTGTACGCTCCACCGCAATCAGCCAGCCGGTCACCGCATAAAGCCCGATGGTCGCGGGGGCGCCCCAGATGCGGATCTCCAGATAGGCCCGGGCCAGCCCTTCCACCTCGGCACTGGCGGGCGCGAGGGCAAACGCCCCCCAGAACACCAAAGCCTGTGCAAGGATGAAAAACACACCCGCCCCGAAGGCCAGCATCAGCCCCCGCATCAGGAGCGCACCGGTCTCGGCCACATCTCCGGCCCCACGCGCCTGCGCCGCAAGCCCGGTGGTGCCCATGCGCAGAAACCCAAAGGCCCAGTAAAGCGTCGACAGGATCACGGCGCCTACCCCCACCGCGCCAATGGGGGCGGCCTCGCCCAGTTGTCCCACGACGCCCGTGTCCACCGCGCCGAGGATCGGCACGGTCGCATTGGACAAGACGATCGGCAGCGCGATTTTGAGCACCCGACCATGGGTGATAGGGCCAGATGCCTCGGACATGGATGTCGACCTTTGTGATTAAGTGCCGGAACGCCGGTCCTGCGGCATCAGGAAATGCCCCGTTGCCTGCGCAAAGAGCTTGTCCTTGTGATCCTGCCAGGCGGCCACATGCACCGAGGCATAGCGCCGCCCCGAGCGGTTGACCGTGGCCCGTGCATAAGAGTCGCGCGGCAGGCCGGACCGCAGATAATCCACGGTGAAATCAATGGTCTTTGGCAAGCGCGGCATCTGTCCCGCGGTCATCGTCTCCACGTCCAACTCGCCGCTTTCGAACTGCGGCCAGAGGTGGAACCATTGCAGGGTGATCACCGAGGTGACCTCCAGAAAGGCCGCCGTCGCCCCACCGTGGATCGCGGGCAGCATCGGATTGCCGATCAGATTGTTGTGAAAATGCATGGTCGAGGTCAGCTCATCGCCACGCCGCTCGAAGGTGATGCCGAGAAACCCGATGTAGGGCACCGATTCCACCAAGGCCGCAAGGGCCGCATCGCGGCGTTGCTTGATCACTTGCACAGGCTCAGGACGGGGGCGACTCATTGCTTTGGCTCCAGCGTGAAGGCGCCAGAGGCAGTTGCGACGGGCACTTCGGTTTCCTCATCCGTCGCCACCGCGCGCACAAAGGCGACATTGCGGGTCACATGGTGACAGGTTGCGGTAGTTGTGATGGTCTGCCCCGGCGTCGCCCCGCGCATATAATCGATCCGCAGATCGATGGTGGCGGTGCTCGACGGCTCGCTCGGGTGGCTCATCACGGCCGCGCCACAGCAGGTATCCATCAGGGCCGAAACTGCACCGCCATGGATCACACCGGTATCCGGATCCCCGATCAGTTTCTTATCATAGGGCATCACGATCACCGCGCGCCCATTGCCGATCTCGGTCAGCTCCATCCCCAAAGCCTTTGAGTGCGGGATCGCCTCAATGAACTGGCGCGCCAGTTGGGTTTTGTCAGCCATGACTTGCTCCTTGCCGGATTTGCCTCATTTATTCCGTGCATGGGGGCAAAGCGCAAGGCTTGCAAAACTCCCAGTTGCACCGCTCGGTTCAGATGCTTAGGTTGCCCGAGCAAGGGAGGACATGGATGACCGAAACAAAACTGTCATTCAAGGAGATGTGCGCCGAGTTCGATGTGACACCGCGCACCCTTCGGTACTATGAATATATCGAGCTGTTGCAGCCCGAACGTCAGGGGCGTTCGCGGTTCTACGGCGCGCGCGACGTGGCGCGGATGAAGCTGATCCTGCGCGGGCGCAAGTTCGGCTTTCAGCTCGAAGAGATCCGCCAGTGGTTGCTGATCTACGACAAGGAAGGCGACGAAGCGCAAAACCGCGCCTTTATCGAGATGGCCGACCGGCAACTGAAGGAACTGGAACTCCAGCGCCAGCAAATCAACGAGGCGATGGAAGAGCTGACCGACCTGCGCAAGGTGACCCTGAACCTGCTGGATGACTGATCTGCTCTTCAGAGGCGCAAGACCCGGCCTGGCTTTTGGATCGGAGCCAATATCTCAACTGCGGTTGCACCCTAGTCGTGATGCACGCTTGGACCTTTCAGCCATGAAACATCTATGAAGAACTTTCGCTGGCAAGTCGCCGGAAACGTCCAAGGCAATTGTTTGTCAGTGGAGCTGATCGACGAATACGGCGATGTACTTGCGGACATATCTCGCTGCGATGGCCCCAATACACTCACACTCAACACCTTTGGCAACGACATTGATCTCGGCATCGTGGAGGCATTCATCCGCGTCGCCCGGGAAAGATTAAAGTGTTTCGAAGACGGTTCGTTGCTGACAGAGGCCCGAACCAACCAGAGATTTCCAACAGAGTGAGAGGCCGTGTGGACCCGCTCTGTCGACTTCGCTGACAGTCACACCAGAATTTCCAGTGCAGATAGACCCGTCACGCCAACGGGCACGACAAAGCCCCCACCTGCACAGGAAAAGCCCTATTTTACGCTTGTTTTCCGGTCGTTGCGCCGGAGAGCTTCGGCGATTTCCTGCCCTTCCGGCTCACGACGTCACGTCAAATCGCCCTGCCACCACGTCACCCCTCAAAATGACGCGGCGTCGGAGTTACGTAAACGTCAAGTTCATGTTGTAACTCTCGACAAGAGCCGCCAAGGTTTACGCAGACGACGCCAACGTAAAGCAACATCTGAGTGACGCCCCATGAGTGAAGACACCAAATCCATTCGCGAGATGTGCGACGAGTTCGGAGTAACGCCGCGCACGTTGCGATTTTACGAAGCCAAGGAATTGTTGTTCCCGATCCGGGACGGACAAAAGCGGCTCTTTACCAAGCGCGACCGGGCGCGGCTGAAACTAATCCTGCGCGGCAAGCGGTTTGGCTTCAGCCTTGAGGAAATCCGCCAGCTGCTCGACCTGTATCATATGGGCGACCAGCAGCTGACGCAGCTCAGCCGCACCTATGAGATCGCGCAAGAGCGTCTGGCCGATATGGAGCGCCAGCGCGACGAGCTGACCGAGGCCATTGATGACCTGAAGGATCAGTTGAAATGGGGCGAGAAAGTCATCGCCTCGATGAAAACAAACGCCAAGGCGGCCGAGTAAACCTCACCGCCCTGCCCGACTGATTGAACCGCTAAACGCACCACATCCAACCTTTGAGGACCGCGATGCCGAGCTATACCGCCCCCACCAAGGACACCCAATTTGTTCTGCATGACGTGCTGAACATCAAGGACGCAGGAATCCCCGGCTATGACGAGCTGGAGCCCGATTTCACCGGCGCCGTTCTGGAAGAAGCCGGCAAGATCGCCCGCGACGTGCTGCACCCGCTGAATGTGGTGGGCGACACCGAGGGCTGCCGTCTGGAAAACGGTGTGGTCTACACCCCGACCGGCTTTAAGGCCGCGTTTGAACAGGTGAAAGAAGGCGGCTGGCCCGGTCTCGACATGCCGGAACAATACGGCGGCCAGAATATGCCCTATGTGATCGGCACCGCCGTGGGCGAGTTCTTCTCCGGCGCGAACCAGGCGTTTACCATGTATCAGGGCCTGACCCATGGCGCGGCCTCGGCCATTCTGGCGCATGGCACCGACGCACAAAAAGACACCTATCTGTCCAAGATGGTCTCTTGCGAGTGGACCGGCACCATGAACCTGACGGAGCCCCATTGCGGCACCGATCTGGGGTTGATGCGCACCAAAGCAGAACCGCAGGACGATGGCTCTTATAAGATCACCGGCCAGAAGATCTTTATCTCCGCTGGCGATCACGACATGTCCGACAATGTGATCCATCTGGTGCTGGCCAAGATCCCCGGCGGCCCCGAGGGCATCAAGGGCGTGTCGCTCTTTATCGTGCCGAAGTTCATCGTGAACGAGGACGGCACTCCCGGTGAGCGCAACGGCGTTTCGGTCGGCAAGATCGAAGAGAAAATGGGCATCCACGGCAACTCCACCTGCGTGATGAACTATGATGGCGCGACCGGCTGGCTCTTGGGGGATATGCACAAGGGCATGCGCGCCATGTTCACCATGATGAACGAGGCCCGTCTGGGTGTCGGCATGCAGGGTCTGGCGCAGGCAGAGGCCGCCTATCAGAACGCAGTGGAATACGCCAAGGACCGCCTTCAGGGCCGTGACGTGACCGGCGCGAAAAACCCTGATGGTCCGGCCGACCCGCTGATCGTACACCCCGATATTCGCCGTAACCTCATGGATCAAAAGAGCTTTGCCGAGGGCGCGCGGGCGTTCATCCTCTGGGGTGCGACCATGATCGACAAGGCGCATCGTTCTGAAGACAAGGACGCCGATGGTCTTATTTCCCTGCTCACGCCGGTCATCAAAGGCTTTCTGACCGACAAGGGCTATGACATGACCGTGCAGGCCCAGCAGGTCTATGGCGGCCATGGCTACATCGAAGAATGGGGCATGTCGCAATACACCCGCGACGCCCGTATCGCGATGATCTACGAGGGCGCCAACGGTGTGCAGGCGCTGGATCTGGTGGGCCGCAAGCTGGCGCAGGACGGCGGCAAACATGTGATGGGCTTCTTTGATATGGTCAAAGGGTTCTGCAAGGAAAACGCCGAGATTTCCGAAGACTACGCCAAGGACTTCATCGAGCCTCTGAAGGCGGCCTCCAAGGATCTGCAAGCGGCGGGGATGTATTTCATGCAAAACGGCATGAAGAACCCCAACAACGCGCTCGCTGGCTCCACCGATTTCATGCATATGTTCGGCCATGTCTGCCTTGGCCTCATGTGGGCGATGATGGGCAAAGCCGCGCAAAAGGCGCTTGACGACGGGGCCTCTGACGCGGCGTTCTACGAGACAAAACTCGCCACCGGCCGCTACTACATGGCACGTCAACTGCCCGCGACCAAACTGCACCTTGCCCGCATCGAGACCGGTGCCGACACGGTGATGGCGCTCGACGCCGCACAGTTCTGATCGCGCTGAGCGATATGACATGGGATGTGCCCCGTTTGGGGCATATCCACCCTTGGCCGCCGGGGCGCATTTGGAATTGAGAGGATCCGAATATGCCCAAACGCTTTCGCCTGACCCGCCGCTTTCCCGTCGCCATGACGGAGGATGGCTTTCGCAGGCTCAAACGCTTTGCCCAGGAGGCCGGACTGGATGAGGGAGAAGCGCTGTCGTTTCTGTTCGAGAATTTTGACAGCGTGACCAACAATGAAAACCTGACCCACCGGTTGCGGCTGTTCAATGCCGAGCTGGAGGATCGCAAACGCTAGCGCACGGCGAGGACTGCCACGCGCTTAAGGGGGAGAGATGAGCGCAGAGCTGGATTTTCGCACATCATCTGCATGGATGACCGACGAGCACAAGATGCTCGCCGACATGACGCAGAGCTTTATCACCAAGGAGTGGGCCCCAAAATTCGAGCGCTGGCGCAAGCAGGGCGAGATGGACCGCTCCACCTGGGCCGAGGCCGGTGAACTGGGCCTGCTCTGCCCTTCCATCCCCGAGGAATACGGCGGCGCAGGCGGCGATTTTGGCCATGAGGCGGCGATCCTGATCGAGGCCAGCCGCGCCAATCTCGCCAGCTGGGGTCACGGCATCCATTCCGGCATTGTGGCGCATTACATCCTATCCTACGGTACAGAAGAGCAAAAACAGCGTTGGCTGCCCAAGATGGTGTCCGGCGAGCTGGTCGGCGCGCTGGCGATGACAGAACCCTCAACCGGGTCTGACGTGCAGGCCATCAAGACCAAGGCCATCCGGGACGGCAATGTCTACCGGCTGTCCGGGCAGAAAACCTTTATCACCAATGGCCAGCACGCCAACCTGATCCTTGTGGCCTCAAAAACGGACCCGTCCCTTGGGTCAAAAGGCATCTCGCTGGTGGGGCTCGAAACGGATGGCGCCGACGGGTTCACTCGTGGCCGCAATCTCGAAAAAGTCGGCCTGCACGCAGCGGACACATCGGAGCTGTTCTTCGATAATATCGCGGTGCCCCCGGAAAACATCCTTGGCGGTGCCGAGGGTCAGGGCTTTTACCAGATGATGCAACAACTGCCGCAGGAACGGCTGATCATCGCCTGCGGCGCGGTGGGCGCGATGCAGGGCGCTGTCGAGCGCACCATCGCCTATTGCAAAGAGCGCGAAGCCTTTGGCGGGCCTCTGACCCAATTCCAGAACACCCGCTTCAAGCTCGCTGAATGCCTGACCAAGAGTAAAGTCGCCCGCGCCTTCCTTGATGACTGCATGGTTGAGCACCTACGTGGGGACCTGAGCGTCGAAAAAGCGGCGATGGCCAAATACTGGATCACCGACACCCAAGGCGCTGTGCTCGATGAGTGTTTGCAACTGCACGGAGGATACGGGTTCATGCAGGAATACGCCGTGGCGGAAATGTGGACCGATGCCCGTGTGCAGCGCATTTACGGCGGCACCAATGAGATCATGAAAGAGCTGATTGCGAGGTCGCTGTGACAGTTCCAGCGCTTTCCCTCACCGCGTCTGACGGATGCCTCCGGCGGGGATATTTGAGAGAAGTTGAAGGTATGGGGCGCGCCTGCCCCCGAGCTCTCCGCCTAATGGGCAAGCGCGCCTTCAGCTTCTGCGGTCATCGGCTTCCCAGCCTGTACCGCACTGCCATGTTATCGCCATCTTGGTTAACAAACGCTGACTATCTTTCATCTTCTTCAAAATATCCCACGGGGGTGCGGGGGTGTGAAACCCCCGCCACGACATCGCCACTGGGAGGGGCGATTTGACATGAAACTCTATTGTTTTGGCGAATCCGGCCATTCCTACAAGGCGGCGCTGGCGCTTGAGCTGGCAGGGCTTGAGTGGGAGCCGGTCTTTGTTGATTTTTTCAACGGTACCACACGCGGCGATGCGTTCCGAAGTGACGTCAACGACATGGGCGAATGTCCGGTTTTAATTGATGGTGACGTCACGCTCAGCCAGTCCGGCGTGATCCAGCAGTATCTGTCCGAAACCTATGGCAAGTTTGGTGGAACCACCCCGGAAGAGAAACGGGAAGTCCTGCGCTGGCAGCTTTGGGACAATCACAAACTGTCTTCAAACGCGGGCCTGTGCCGGTTCTTGATGAATTTCCTGCCCGAAGACAAACGCCCGGCTGACGTAATCGCATTCCTGCAAGGACGCCTCAAAGCGGCTTACGCAGTTCTGGACAAACACTTGGAGGGCCGCGACTGGATCGTGGGCGAAAGCCTCACCAACGCCGACCTTACCTGCTGTAGCTACCTCTACTACCCGGAGCCTTTCGGATTTGACCGCAAGGACTACCCCAATATCGACGCCTGGCTGTCGCGCCTCAGCGCCCTGCCCGGCTGGAAACACCCCTATGACCTGATGCCCGGCAACCCGTCGGATCGAGCTTGAGGAGACCAATATGACCGAAGCTTACATCTATGATGCCGTCCGCACCCCACGCGGCAAGGGCCGCAAGGACGGCGCACTCCATGAGGTGACCTCCGTGCGCCTCTCCGCCCTGACCCTGAACGCGCTGAAAGAGCGCAACAACCTTGAAGGCCATGCGGTCGAGGATGTGATCTGGGGCAACGTCACGCAGGTGATGGAACAGGGCGGCTGTCTGGCGCGCTCTGCGGTGCTGGCCTCCGATCTGGATCAATCCATTCCGGGCCTTGCGATCAACCGCTTCTGCGCCTCTGGCATGGAAGCGGTGAACCTTGCTGCAAACCAGGTAAAAGGTGGCGCAGGGGATGGCTATATCGCGGGCGGCGTGGAGATGATGGGCCGTGTCGCCATGGGTTCGGACGGAGCGGCGATTGCCGTCGATCCGACACTGGCCATGGACAGCTATTTCGTGCCGCAGGGGATCTCGGCCGACATCATCGCGACCGAGTATGGGTTTACCCGCGAGCAGGCCGATGCGCTGGCGGTGGAATCCCAGCGCCGCGCCAAGGCCGCCTGGGATGACAACCGCTTTGCCAAGTCGATCATCACCGTGCGCGACCAGAACGGTCTGGCGATCCTGGATCATGATGAATACATGCGCCCCGGCACCGATATGCAGGCGCTTGGCGCGCTCAATGCGTCCTTTCAGATGATGGGCGAAGTGATGCCGGGCTTTGATGCCGTTGCAAAACTGAAATACCCGCATCTGGAGAAGGTCAACCACATCCACCACGCCGGGAACTCCTCGGGGATCGTGGATGGCTCTGCCGCGCTGTTGATCGGCAACAAGGAATTTGGCGAGCGTCATGGCCTGAAGCCGCGCGCCCGTATCAAGGCAACTGCCAAGATCGGCACCGATCCGACCATCATGCTGACTGGCCCTGTGCCTGTGACCGAGAAGATCCTCAAAGAGACTGGCATGAAGATCTCCGATCTGGATCTGTTCGAGGTCAACGAGGCCTTTGCCTCGGTGGTGTTGCGCTTCCAGCAGGCCTTTGACGTCGATCCGGCCCTGGTGAACCCGAACGGCGGCTCGATCGCCATGGGGCACCCGCTGGGCGCGACCGGCGCAATCATCATCGGCACGCTGCTGGACGAGCTGGAACGGCAGGACAAGGAATGCGGCCTTGCCACGCTCTGCATCGCCTCGGGCATGGGGGCCGCCACCATCATCGAGCGCGTCTGATGCCGAAACTGGACCTTTCCCAAATCCCTGCAAAGGGCGGCTCGACCTATCCCGGCAAACTGGCCCGGAGCGTCGACGGTCGCACGTCACAGCGTCTGGGCGATGCCGCTGGGATCAGCCAATATGGTGTGAACCTCGTGCATCTGGAGCCCGGGGCGCTGTCCTCCCTGCGCCATTACCACATGGAACAGGACGAGTTCGTCATGGTCACCGCCGGCACGCTGGTGCTGGTGGATGACGCAGGCGAACATGACATGAACCCGGGCGATTGCGCCGCCTTCCCCAAGGGCGATGCAAACGGCCACCACCTTATCAACAAGAGCGACGCGCTGGCCTCCTTCCTCGTGATCGGCACACGGACCGAGACCGAGACGGGCTTCTACAGCGACCTCGACATGATGGTGAAGGTTGCCGATGGCGCTTTCACCTTCACCCGTAAAGACGGCAGCCCGCTGACGGCTGAGCAGATCGGAGACGACACATGAGTGATTTCACATATGACGTGGACGCAGACGGCATTGCCATCATCACCTGGGATGCAGTCGACAAGAGCATGAACGTGCTGACCCGCGAGGCCTTTGGCCTGGTGGAGGAGTATATCGACCGTGCGCTTGGCGATGACGCGGTCAAGGGCGTGGTGATCACCTCCGGCAAGAAAGACTTTGCCGGCGGCATGGATCTGAACGTGCTGGCCACCATTCGCGAGGAGTCGGGCGAAAACCCGGCTCAGGGCCTGTTTGATTTCACGATGAACGGCCACCGCATCCTGCGCAAGCTGGAGCGCGCCGGGATGGACGCCAAGACCAACAAGGGCGGCAAACCGATTGCCTGCGCCATCAATGGCACCTGTGCGGGCATCGGCACCGAAATTGCGCTGGCCTGTCATTACCGCAGCATGACCGACAACCCGAAGGCCAAGATCGGCCTGCCGGAAATTCTGCTGGGCATCTTCCCCGGCGGCGGCGGCACCATCCGCTATTCGCGCATGGTGGGCGCCGTGAACGCCGCCCCCGTGCTTCTCGAAGGCAAGATGCTGGACCCGAAAAAGGCGAAATCCGCAAGCCTCGTGGATGAGGTTGCCGCCGATCCGCTGGAGGCAGCGCGTCAGTGGGTGCTCAATGCCAAGGACGCCGATATCGTCAAGCCGTGGGACCAGAAGGGCTATAAAATGCCCGGCGGCGCGCCTTATCATCCGGCTGGGTTCATGAACTATGTCGGGGCCTCCGCCATGGTGCATGGCAAGACCCAAGGCGCGTTCCCGGCGGCCAAGGCGCTGCTCTCTGCGGTCTATGAGGGCGCGCTGGTGGATTTCGACACCGCCCTGCGCATTGAGGCGCGCTGGTTCACCCATGTGCTGATGAACCCGTCCTCCTCTGCGATGATCCGATCCCTGTTCATCAACAAACAAGCGCTGGAAAAAGGCGCGGTGCGTCCCAAGGGTATCGAGGATCAGACCGTCAAGAAGATCGGCGTGCTGGGCGCAGGTATGATGGGCGCGGGCATCGCGTTGGTGTCGGCGCAGGCTGGTATGGAGGTCGTATTGATCGACCGCGACCAGGACGCTGCCGACAAGGGCAAGGCCTATTCCGCCACTTATATGGACAAGGGCATCAAGCGCGGAAAAGCCACGCCGGAGAAGAAAGAGGCGCTGCTGGCGCAGATCACGGCAACACCGGATCTGGACGCCCTCAAAGGCTGCGATCTGATCATCGAGGCGGTGTTTGAAGACCCGAGCGTGAAGGCCGAGATGACCAAGAAGGTCGAGGCGATCATCCCCGAAGACTGCATCTTTGCCTCCAACACCTCGACCCTGCCGATCACCAGCCTGGCCGAGGCCTCGGTCCGGCCCGAGCAGTTCATCGGCATTCACTTCTTCTCTCCGGTGGAGAAGATGTTCCTGGTGGAGATCATCAAGGGCGAGAAAACCGGGGATCGCGCGGTGGCCAAGGCGCTGGACTATGTGCGCCAGATCCGCAAGACGCCGATCGTGGTGAATGATGCACGCTTCTTCTACTGCAACCGCTGCATCATCCCCTACATCAATGAGGGCGCGCGGATGATCACCGAAGGTGTCTCGCCGGTGCTGATCGACAACGCCGCGCGTCAGCTGGGCTTCCCGGTGGGGCCGATCCAGCTCACCGATGAAACCTCGATTGATCTTGGGGCCAAGATCGCACGGGCCACTAAGGCGGCGATGGGCGATGCCTATCCCGAAAGCCCGGCGGATGATCTGATCTTCTGGATGGAAGACCAGGGGCGTCTCGGGCGCAAGGCCAATGCGGGCTTCTTTGACTATGACGACAAAGGCAAGCGCGTTGAGTACTGGAAAGGCCTGTCGGAGAAATACCCGCAAGCCTCCGAGCAGCCGGATTTGATCGAAGTGCAGGAACGGCTGATGTTTGCGCAGGTCCTGGAGGCCGTGCGGGCGCTGGAAGAAGGCGTGTTGATGGACATCCGCGAGGGGGACGTGGGCGCGGTTCTGGCCTGGGGTTTTGCGCCGTGGTCCGGTGGACCGCTCTCGTGGCTCGACATCATCGGCACCCCCTATGCGGCGGAGCGCTGCGACCAGCTGGCAGAGGCTTATGGCGACCGTTTTGCCTGCCCGCCGCTGTTGCGTGAGATGGCGGAGAAAGGCCAGACCTTCTATGGCCGTTTTGCGCCGGAAGAGGATCAGGCGGCCTGACCGCTGCGCACATGTGATCTAAAACAGTCGCCCCTCACGGGGCGGCTTTTTTTGTTGTGCGAGGCTCTGCCTCGCGCTCCGAGATATTTATGAAAAGATGAAGAACCGGGGTTCCTTGAGGCCCTGACAGTTCACGCATGTGCCAAGATGACGAAGACCCGCCACCGAAAGGATCGGCTGGCGGGTCGGCTGCTCTGGAGGGGTGTGAGAGAGAGCGTGTGATCAGGCGAAGGTTGCGTATTGCGGCTCGCCGGTGCCGCCGGTGCCCGCCATCGCGCCGGGGGTCCAGAAGCTGTCCTCGGTGATCATGTCGATCACCAGTTCGCGGGCTTCGCCGGCGGAGAGGATGGTGTAGAGTTCCTCAGACTGGGCGGTCACGCAGTAGTGCATCAGGTCGTGATCCGCGGGGCAGAAGGCGAGAACGCCGGCCTCGATGTAAACCACCTCGTCCTCGTCAAAGGTCAGGAGGATGGTTTCCATGGTCACCTGCTGCGGTGCGCGGGTGATGCCGCGGTAGCCTTCGAGCGCACAGGCGGGAACGACGGCAAAGGGGTCGCCCAAGTTATCTTCGAGCAGGTCATGCTCCAGAAGAACGCCCTGCTCCGGCTTGACCCACATCGGGTTGCGGTTGCCGAGCGCATCGCGGGGAATATAGACCGGTGCCATTTCCTGAGCGGAGGCGGTGTCGCCCAGAACCAGAGTGCGGCGGGTGATCGATTTGATGGGGCGCATGCCGTGGTCGAAGGTCAGCACCTCGTCACCGATGGACAGCGCCTGAACGGGGCGCCAACCGGTCGCGGTGGCTACCATGGTCCCGGCGAGAAAGCCGGCCTGGCCGGTGGCCACCATCGGAAATTCGGTGGTGAACGCTTCTGCCATCGGGGAGGCATTCCGTTTTGCAAACCAATCCAGCATGTTCCTGTCCTTTCGACCTTTGAGTTGCTCCGGACCTCGGGGGCTCGAAGCTCCAATCGCCGTTCCGTGAATACGTTGTAGCAAACCGGGCGGGCCTGGGCGCGGTCTCTAACGGAGCCGCTCTGTCTCAAAGGGATAGGGGGGAATCGTTAAAAGAGTATTCAAATCGCTCCAATTCAGTAGCGCAGCAATCCTGAACGGCAGTAATCGCCTGTGAATCATAGTAAAGGCGCCAGTCGGGATCACGCTGTGACCCGTTCACACGGGGCAGATCCAGTGCGAATCCCAAGTGATCGAACAAGGGTGCGGCATCTGTGGCAAAGGATTCGAGCCGTATATAAAGGCTGCAATGCTCATACCCGTCCGACTGCTGCATATATGAGGGCGCAGGCTGGGCCCTGAGCGCGCGCATCACCAAAGGGTCGGTGACAAAGCCGGAAAACGACCGCGATCTGGCCAGTGGCACCATCGGATGGTCAAACGTCTGTCCTTGCAGCCAGTGATAGAGGCTGACCACGCGATCAAAGGGATTGCGCACCAACGTGAAGGCAAACATCTGCCGCAGCTCCTCGCGGCTGGCGAGGCCTTCGATGTCGGCCAGGGTTGAGTGTTTCCACAATCGCCCCCGCGTCTGGGTGCCATGCAGGCGGCGGCGGCGTTTCACGGCCTTCGGCGTGTCGCCCAGCATCTCGTCCCCGGCCATGGCGCGCGCCTCCAGCGCCAGCGCAAGCGCGGTGCCGCCGGTCTTGGGGATATGGATAAAGACGTAGTTGCGCCCGCGCGAAAGGATCATGCGCAGAGGCTAACCCATTACAGAGCATTGGGAAACATCCGAGCGCATGGGGCGAAGCCAGTAGAAATACCGCCCAGGCACGCAATCTCTTTCAATTTTCAAATCTCCAGCGCAATATTCGGTCTCAGGCGCAAATCGGCAAGACCGGGAGGAAGAATCATGGGGTGGCTGGCAGATGAAACCGGGCTGGAACGGACGGCGGCAAACTATGTGCCGCTGACGCCGCTCTCACACTTGCAGCGCGCGGCGCATGTCTTTGCCGAGGACACGGCCCTGGTCTACGGCCAAACCCGGCGCACCTATGCGCAGTACTACGACCGCTGTACCCGGCTGGCGGCGGCGCTGGCCGGCATGGGGGTGACACCGGGCGATGTGGTTGCGACCTTGCTGCCGAATATCCCGGCACAGGCCGAGGCGCATTTTGGCGTGCCGGCCTGTGGTGCGGTGCTCAATACGATTAACATCCGGCTGGATGTGGACACGGTCGCCTATATCTTTGACCACGGAGAGGCCAAGGTGGCGCTGGTTGACAGTGAGTTTCTGGAACTGGCCGAGGCCGCCAAGGCACGGATGCAGGGCGAGGGCCCGATCCTCATCGAAGTGCCCGATCCCGAGGCGGGTGTGCCTGCAAGCGGACGCCATGCCACCTATGATGAACTCCTCGCCGCGGCCCCTCATGATTTCGACTGGATCATGCCGGAGGACGAATGGGAAAGCCTTGCGCTCAACTACACCTCCGGCACCACCGGGCGGCCCAAGGGCGTGGTCTATCACCATCGCGGCGCCTATCTGATGACCATGGGAACGGTGATCTCGTGGCGGCTACAAATGCGCCCGGTCTATCTGACCATCGTGCCGCTGTTTCACTGCAACGGCTGGAACCATACGTGGATGATGCCGGTGCTGGGTGGCACCGTGGTCTGCTGCCGAAACACAACCGCCGAGGCGATTTATAATGCCATCGCCGATGAAGGCGTGACCCATTTTGGTGGCGCGCCGATCGTGCTCAATATGATCGTCAACGCCAAGGATGCGGAGCGGCGCGCCTTTGACCACACGGTCGAGGTCTTTACCGCAGGCGCGCCCCCTGCCCCGGCGACGCTGGAAAAGATCGAGCGTCTGGGGTTTCACGTCACTCAGGTTTACGGTCTGACGGAAACCTATGGCCATGTCACCGAATGCCTCTGGAAAGGCGACAGCTGGAACACGCTCGACACCGCCGGGCGTGCCGCGATCAAGGCGCGTCAGGGTGTGGCCTTTCCGATGATGGAAGATGTCACCGTTCTGGATGAGACCCTGACGCAAGTCGCCAAGGACGGTCAGACGCAGGGACAGATCGTGATGCGCGGCAATTCGGTCATGAAAGGCTATCTGAAGAACCCGGAGGCCACCGCTGAGGCCTTTGCCGGCGGCTATTTCCACTCCGGCGACATCGCGGTGCAGCATCCCGACGGCTATATCCAGATCGCAGACCGCGCCAAGGACATCATCATTTCAGGCGGAGAGAATATCTCCTCTGTAGAGGTCGAAGGTGTGCTGATGGGCCACCCGGATGTGAACCTTGCTGCGGTGGTGGCAAAGCCCGACAAAAAATGGGGCGAAGTGCCCTGTGCCTTTGTGGAGCTGAAAGAGGGCGCAGCGGTCGACGAGGCCGCCCTGATCGCCTTCGCCCGCCAGACGCTTGCCGGTTTCAAGACCCCGAAAGCGGTGGTTTTTGGGGAATTGCCCAAGACCTCGACCGGAAAGATCCAGAAGTTTGAACTGAGGAAGCGGTTCGCCGGGGGGAGTTGAGGGCGACCTCCAGCCGCGAATTGGGAACGCTTTTGTGAAATGAGACTGGATCGCGAAGATCTGTCAGACCGGGCGTGAAGCTGCGATTGCTGACATTCACCACGGCATTCATAGATGGATACCACACGGGACGAAGCACCAGTTCGCAGCGACTACGCGAATGTCGGCCTTCATCTGTTAAGCGACCTGATCTTTCCTTGAGCACGCGTGATTTGCGAGATTGGCAATTTTTATTGCCTTTCTCCAGCTGATCCCTTCGCGTTGATCAATGGAAAGCGGATGGGAACTGTCCCAAAGATAGGCCTTTGGTCTTTGCCCTTTCGCACTCCATTGAATATCACATTGAAGGTGCTCAAGCGGAGCGCCAGCATCAGATAGATTGTAAAACGGCATGTCGACGGGCAACCATCCAAAGCTCCCGAGCGACGACTGATCTTGACCAAAGGTTTCGACGTATTTTTCGAAGCTATCTTTAGACTGAGTAACCCAAACTCCCCAAGTAAACACGGCATCGGCACCTTGGATCGGGATCTCAAGGACAACACGAATACAGAAAATCTCGTCCCCTTGGTCGTCATCTTCTGCAGGTTTAATGTGACAAAGATCATCCGAGGCGACAGTCCGATCTTTTCGGTCCCCCTCGGGGACATCGAAATAGTATGTCGGAAACTGAAACGAAAACGACGGCGCCCCTTGGTGAAACTCACCACACGCGTTGCACTTGTACTAAAATTGCCGTTTGCCGAACAATCGTTTGAACAATGTATAGCCTTTCCGCGCTGTAAACCAATTTGAAGCAGACATTGTATCTGTGTGCAATGGAGGTCGGTTCGGCCTCAGACTGTTCATTCGTGACGCGCAACACAAATGAATGGTATCAAGTTTGACACATCATCCCGCCCGTCTGCCTTCGCAGGCGCTCTCTGGAATGATCGTTAACAGTCCAACGGCACGTCTTGCACGTCCACATCCGGCTCCTTTCCACCTCAACGCCCTCTCAACGCTTAGAAAAACACTCAAGCGCCGCCATTTGAGCCGCAAAGCGGTTTGCCGCCGATGCGGCTTGCATGTTAAATACGATTTAGAACAACAGGAGCAGGCAATCCCGGTCGATGACGGTACTCCGTGAATTTCAGCGGCTTGAGGCGGTGGGCATCTGGCGGCCTTCGCCGTCAGAGCAGCGGCGCGACGTGATTGTCTCGCTCGGGGATGCGACGCTCACCATTACCGATATGCAGGATCGCCCCCTCGCCCATTGGTCGCTGGCCGCGGTCGAGCGGGCCAATCCGGGCGCGTTTCCTGCCCTCTATCATCCCGACGGCGACCCCGGCGAGACGCTGGAACTGGCCGAGGATGAGGTCACCATGCGCGAGGCGATCGAGACGGTGCAGACCGCCATCGACCGCGCGCGCCCGCATCCCGGACGGCTGCGGCTCTATGGCGGTCTTGGCATTCTGGCCTGTGTTGCCACGCTGCTGGCCTTTGGCCTGCCACAGACCATGCGCACGCAGACCCTCGCGGCGGTGTCGGACGTGCATCGCAAGGCCATTGGTCAGGCGCTTCTCGGGCGCATCGAGCGGGTCTCCGGGCAGGCCTGCTCCACGGCCGAGGCGGAACCGATCCTGAGAAAGCTCGCGGATCGCACCGATGTGCGCCGCGTGGTGGTGCTGCGCTCCGGGATTGCCGAAAGCCTGACCTTGCCCGGCGGCATCGTGCTGATCCACCGCTCCTTTGTCGAAGACTACGAAGACCCGGCGGTGGCGGCCGGGGCAGTGCTGGTGGAACATGTGCGGGCTGATACGCGCGACCCGATGGCCGAGATCCTCGACATTGGCGGCATCGGCGCCACCTTCCGCCTGCTGACCACCGGAGAGATCCGGCGCGAGACCCTGGACCGCTATTCGGAGACCATGCTGGCCTCGCCGCGCCCTGGCGTCGATGTGGAGACCCTGCTGGCGGAATTTGCCCGCGCGGCCATTCCCTCCACTCCCTATGCCTACGCCCGCGATGTCACCGGTGAAACCACGCTGGGACTGATCGAAGCCGATCCGATGGCCGGGCGGGAATTGGCGCCGGTGCTGAATGATCGGGATTGGGTTCAGTTGCAGAACATCTGCGGCTAGGCGCAGCCGCCGGCGCTGACGCGCCCCAGCCCTTAAGCCCCCCCGCACAAGACATCCGCTTTGGCACCGAGGTTCCGCCCGGCGTGGGACAGCTGGGCAGCTCTGGTCGCCCTTGCGCCTGCGCGCGCCTATTTGCTGAGGCGCGCGCCGCTGAAGCCAGCCGCACGAATGCGGTGAAGCGCCTGCTGAGCTCCGACCGTGAAGGGACCGGCAAGCACCACCTTGTAGGTCTGCCCGTTCCGCTTCAGCGTGCCCAGCCGCATCTGCAATCCGGTGGCAGAGGCAAGATCCCGCGCCACGCGCCGGGCTTCGGCCGGATCCGACAGGGTTGCGGCTAGCACGTAACGGCGCGCCACGGGAGCGGCCTCGGGCAAGGTTGCATCGGGAGCAGAGCGGCTCGAGATGGCGGACCCTGTCCCACCCCGGCGCGGCGGCACGATGCCATATTTCGCCTTCGCGTCCCACAGGACAAAGGGGGTCTTGTCCAGCGGTCGCTCGACCTGCCGACGGGGCAGCTCTTCGCTCCAGACCTGCGCCATCTGCGCATCGCCCGCCGGAGTCCGCACGCCCCGCTGGGCGTTCATGCGGTTGTCGGCGCGATCGGCAGGGGCGTACCCGTCCGGGACAACCATGCGATCACTGAGAACCGTGGGACGTATGGTCTGCTCGGCGCGGTGGATGTTCAGGCGATCATCTTCCCACACCACGCGATACCCTTCGGGCACCTGCAGGCCCTCGCTCTTGCGGCGTTCGAGATAGATATGAACCGGCAGGATGCGTGTGTTTGGCGTGATGCGCGACAAGGGATCGGCGGATGCCGCGGCTGTCTGCGGGGGCGCGACGGGGACCGCCGCAGGCCGGGTGCCGGATGTGGGCGCCCGGGGTGCGGAGACCGGGCGGGCGGGGCGCACCGGCGACAGGTTCACTGCTGTCTGTGCCGCAGAGGTGCTGTCGGCCGCGCGTTGCGGTTTCACCACCGGCGTCACCGGCGCGACGGAGGCGGCGGGCGCGGAGGCCGCGTCGGATCCTGCTGCGGTTCCGGGCGCCAGTGAAATCACTTCGGGGGCCGGTGACGGGGGAACCTCCGCGGCGGGGCGGGCCCCGGCGATCTCTGTCGGCGTGGCACCGCAGAGTTGTTGTCGCGCCCGGTTCACCCGCGGAATCCACGCGACATTGCCGTCGACACCGGCACGGATAAACACACAGCCCTTGCTGTCCACGAACTGACGCCCCTCAAATGACGCCGGAGGGACCTCCGCCGGGCGCGCGATGGGCTGAATGGTCTGCGCGTAAAGACCCGCCCCACCTGAAACCGCCCAGATAAGGGATACTGCCGTAATTCTAGTTATTTTCATGGAACTGCCCCACAATATATGGCGGCAGGATGCCTGAAAAGCCCCGCTGAGTAAAGGAAATGCTGGCAACAATATGGCAGGTTCCGGCAGATCGTCGCCACAATCCGGCGCTCAGATCCGGCAGGCCCGCTCCGGTCCCGGGTCAGGCGCGCGCGGGCGGTGCCGGGCTGGCCCTGCACGCGCCCTTTAGGTCAGGCGTTACTTGGTCCCGAACATACGATCGCCGGCGTCCCCCAGACCGGGCAGGATATAGCCCTTCTCATTCAGCTGGCGGTCCAGCGAGGCGGTGATGATCTTCACATCCGGATGCGCCTCTTTCATGCGGGCCACCCCTTCGGGCGAGGCCAGCAGGCACAGGAAGCGGATATTGTTCGCCCCCGCCTTCTTCAACAGATCGATCGCCGCGACCGAGGAATTGCCGGTGGCCAGCATCGGATCCACCGCGATCACCATCCGGTCAGAGATCTGTTGCGGCACCTTGAAATAGTATTGCACCGGCTCCAGCGTCTCTTCATCCCGGTACATGCCGACAAACCCGACCCGCGCCGAGGGCACCAGTTCCAGCACCCCGTCGAGCATGCCGTTGCCTGCGCGCAGGATCGACACCAGCGCCAGTTTCTTGCCCGCCAGGATCGGCGCTTCCATCTCCTCCATCGGGGTTTCGATGGTGGTGGTGGTCAGGGGCAGTTCGCGGGTGACCTCATAGGCCAGCAGCTGGGTCAGTTCGCGCAGCAGCTGGCGGAATTCCGAAGTGGATGTGGCCTTGTCGCGCATGATGGTCAGCTTGTGCTGCACCAGCGGGTGGTCAACGACGGTCAGGTGGTCACTCATCGGGCGCTCTCCATTTTGCTTTTGGTTCTCTTAAGCGCCGCACCCGGGGACAGGCAAGGCGTTTTCCGGCGCACGCCGGTGGTTCATGCGGGCAGAAAGCTCCGCCCGGGCCCCTGCGCAGGGGCCCCCAGATGGGCGGCAACAGAGGCTGCAACATCGGCAAAGCGGATGCTGCCGATGCTGCCTGTGCCCGCTCCTGCGATCAGCACCGGCACCTGCTCGCGGGTATGGTCGGAGCCGGGCCAGCTTGGATCGTTGCCGTGATCGGCGGTCAGGATCAGCAGGTCCCCGGCGCGCAGCCCCTCCAGGACGCGGGCGATTTCGCCATCAAACCACTCCAGCGCGCGGGCATAGCCCGATATGTCACGCCGGTGCCCGAAATGGCTGTCGAATTCGACAAAATTGGCAAAGGTCAGGCTGCCCTCTTCGGCGCTGCTCACCGCCGCACGGAGATGGTTCATCAGCTCCGCATCGGTGCCCTTGGCCAGTGTATCTATGCCCTGCATGGAAAAGATGTCGCCGATCTTGCCGATCCCGTGCACAGGGCCACCGCCGGCCTGCACCCAATCCGTCAGGATCGGTGCCGGTGGCGTGATCGCAAAATCGCGTCGGTTGGCGGTGCGGGTGAACCCGGTCTCTGCCGTACCGACAAAGGGCCGCGCAATCACGCGACCGACCTTCATCCGGTGCAGGAAGGGCGCCACCTCGGCACAGAGTGCCAGCAGCCGGTCGAGGCCAAAGCTCTCCTCATGCGCGGCGATCTGAAAGACGCTGTCGGCAGAGGTATAGCAGATTGGCAGGCCGCTGCGCATATGGGCCTCGCCCAGCTTTGCAATGATCTCGGTGCCGGAGGCATGACAATTGCCGAGCACGCCCGAGGTGCCCGCCGCCTGCGCCACATGCGCGACCAGATCGGCGTCAAAGGCATCGCCGTCCTCGGGGAAGTAGTGCCAGGCCCAGGGCACCGGCAGCCCCGCCAGCTCCCAATGCCCCGAGGGGGTGTCCTTGCCGGTGCTGATCTCGCGAGCCGCGCCCCAGAGCCCGGTTGGCTCCGCCTCCAGCCCGGGTGCGGGCTGGGCCGTGGCAAGACGCAGCGCCGCGCCCAACCCCAGCCGATCCAGCGTCGGCACGTGCAGCGGGCCGCTGCGCCCTTGCTCGGCGCGCCCTGCCGCACAGGCCTGGGCGATATGCGCCACGGTATTGGCGCCCAGATCGGGCAGATCCTTGTTGAAATAGGCGCTGGCGTCCGGCGCACCGCCGATCCCGACCGAATCCATGACCACAAGGAATGCACGCGCCATCAGGAGATCCTTTCATGCAGCAGCGGCGGCAGATCGGGGGCCGCAGGCGCGACGGTCACCGCCGCCCGCAAGGCCGACGCCGCCTGTTGCGCATCCTCGGCACGGGCGGCATGGATGCGGGCGATCACATCACCCGGGGCGACGGTACTCCCCAGGGGCAGCAGATCCGCGATGCCCACCGCCGGGTCGACCCGGTCGCTCTCCACCATGCGCCCACCACCAAGCCGCACCACCGCCAGCCCGAGCGCCTCGCCGTCGATCGCCGCAATCTGCCCGGGTGTCTGCGCCGTCACTTCGTGAATAACAGGGGCCTCCGGCAACAGCTGCGCCCAGTCGTCGGCGAACCCGGCCGGCCCGCCCTGGGCTGCCACCATCCGGGCAAAGCGTTCCGCCGCGCGCCCATCGGCAAGAACCGCGGCGATCTGCGCCTCTCCGGCCGTGGCACTGTCGGCAAGCCCTGCCTGATGCAACAGGGCGCCCCCCAGCGCCACGGTGATGTCGATGATTGCTCCGCCGCTTTGCCCGGTCAGCGCCCGCATCACCTCCGCGACTTCCAGCGCATTGCCAAGCGCGGGCACCAGCGGCTGGTTCATATCGGTGATCAGCGCCTGCGTCGGACAGCCCGCAGCCTTGGCCGTCTCCACCAGAGAGACCGCCAGAGCACGGGCCTCCTCGACCGTTTTCATAAACGCGCCGGAGCCGATCTTCACATCCAGCACCAGCGCCTGCGGGCTGGCCGCCAGTTTCTTCGACAGGATCGACGCCGTGATCAGGTCCAGACTCTCGACCGTCGCCGTCACATCCCGCACCGCATAGAGCCGTTTGTCTGCCGGGGCGATACGTGCGGTCGCCCCCACGATCGCGCAGCCGACGTCCTCCACGATCTTGGCAAGACGCTCCTGCGGCACCTGGGTGGACAGGCCCGGAATGGCCTCCAGCTTGTCCAGCGTTCCGCCGGTATGCCCCAGCCCCCGGCCCGAGATCATCGGCACAAAGGCCCCGCATTCCGCCAAAGCCGGCGCCAGCAGCAGCGAGACACAATCGCCGACCCCGCCGGTGGAATGCTTGTCCACCACCGGCCCCGGCAAATCCCAATGCAGCACATCACCGCTGTCGCGCATGGCCAGTGTCAGGGCCGAACGCGCCTCGGCCGGCAGACCGGTCAGACAGATGGCCATGGCAAAGGCGCCCGCCTGCGCATCACTCACCGCGCCTCCGGCCAGCCCCTCGGCAAACCAAGACAGCTCCGCCGCGGTGGGCACCTGACGCTGGCGCAGCTTGGCGATGACAGATCGTGCATCCATCGCTCTCAGCTCCGTTCCATGTGGCCCGCGTCAAAGGCACCGGGCAGCAAGGCCCCGATGGTGGTCTCCATCTCCGTGCCGTCGGTGGTGGCCAGCGTGACCGGAACATCGGCGGCACCAAATTCCTTCAGTTTCTGGCGACAACCGCCACAGGGCGGCACCGGGCTGGGACAATCGGCGATGACATAAGCCTCCAGCAGTTCGGTCTCGCCCGCCGCAACCATGGCGGCAATGGCGCCCGCTTCGGCACAGGTGCCTTCGGGGTAGGCAACATTCTCGACGTTGCAGCCCACATAGACGGTACCGGATGCGGCCCGGATCGCCGCGCCGACCTTGAAATTCGAATAGGGTGCATGGGCATTCTCACGCACCGCAGCCGCAGAGGACCGCAACGAGCTGGTGGATTTTTCGACGTGAGACATGGCTGCACTCCCAGTTGCGACACCGGCGCCAAGGTGCTCTTGCGGCGGTGTTCCGAATTGATGACGGAGCCGGCAGGGCGGCCCCGCAGATATCTGTTCTTATTTTGACCAAATGGTCAAATAGGATCTGCCGGCGAAGGTCAAGCCCGCTGCGGCTCCGCATCCTGCTCCAGCGCGGTGTCGAATTGCCCGGGCAAGGTGACCTCCAGGATCTCCAGATCCGCCGAGGCGGCACTGAGCCGGGTCTTCATATGCGGCGGGATCACAAAGGCATCGCCCTGTTCCAGATCATAGGGCGCCCGGCCCTCTCCTTCCAGCGTCACCGTGCCCGCCATCACAAAGGCAAAGTGAATATCGGTATCATGCGCCGCCCAGGGGCTGGTGCCCCCATCGGGGGCCGGACGCACCACCTGCACCCCGGCAACTCCCTTGGTGTTCTCGGCAATGGTGGTGTCACGGCACAGAAACCCGGGCAGTCGGAACGCCTGCCATGCCGCGCCCTCGGCTGTGTTATGGACAAAGCGCTGCCCGTCCCATTCCCGCTCCGGCCGGTAATGCGGCGTCGGCAGGCGCATATCGTGGTCGATCTCGGTGACATGCTCTGCGGGCACGCCGATCTCGATCACCTGCACGTTGTCGCTGGCTTCCAGAACCCGGTGACGAATCTCCGGCGGCTGGATAAAGCAGTCCCCGGCCGTGAGCCGCATCTTGTCGCCCTGATCCTCGTAGACCACATCGACCCAACCGTGGATGCAGAAAATCAGCTGAAACCCGACCTTGTGAAAATGCACCATATCCGGCACCGGGCCGCCGTCCGGAATGCGGATATGGCTGGCAATGATCGAGCCTCCGAGCCGATCCGGCACCAGGTCGCGATACTGCATGCCCGCGCGTCCGATGATCCACGGAGCCTGGTCCTTCAGCCGTCGCACGACAAAACTGTGCACGGTTGCGGGCATCACCAGAGGCGGGTTGCGCGCGTCGATCAGAACCCGTGTCCCATTGGGCGCAGCCAGATCGCGCTGCCCCGCGGCAAAGCCATCGGGATCATCGGTCAGGATCCGGATGACCCCGGGCGCGGTCTGTGCATCCCGGTCGATCCGCACCCGCAATCCGTGACCGGAAAACACCCCCACGCGCGGGTCGTCCGCCGGGTAGATCATGTCGAGCTTCATTCCCAGAACCTTGGTATAAAAGGGAATATCATCCCTTAACTCGGATGTGGGCAGAAGGATCTCGGCGACCGTGTCGGCCATGGTGCACTCCCTTGAGGCTGGTGATATCGTGATGTGTCGCCACCCTGCGCGCTCCCCGCACGGTATTCAAGGACGAAGGCCGGCAGATCCTCGCCTCACCGGCATTCGCGCATCGGTGCGGATGGGCTCTGTAGCCCGCAGCGTCTCATGCCTCCCCGTCTCCCCTGCCCGGCGGTCTCTACGCGTGATCCGGTCGCGTCGCGCGCCACCGCCCGCAGCGCGCATTGCGGGTTGCGGGCGCGGCCCAACGCCGCCAGCGGGTCACGCCGCAGGCGCTGGCCCGCGCGGGGGCGGGAGCGCCCCCTTCCCCTGACATGGCGTTGCCTCGGACGGGTCGGCGGGACCACGTTCAGCGCTTCTCTGCCGCTGCCCACAAAGGCGCGGAAAGCCTGTTCCCCTGAGCCTCAAGATAGTTTAATACTAAACTATCACCATCAGGAGCGCCTATTCATGACCGACAAGACTTCGGAATCCCTGCGCGACGCGGCCCTGCGGTATCACGAGTTCCCGCGTCCCGGTAAACTGGAAATCCGCGCCACCAAGCCGCTGGCCACCGGCAATGACCTTGCCCGCGCCTACTCACCCGGCGTGGCCGAGGCCTGCGTCGAGATCAAGGAGGATGAGGTCAACGCTGCGCGTTACACCGCCCGCGGCAATCTGGTTGCGGTGGTCTCAAACGGCTCTGCGGTTCTGGGCCTTGGCAATATCGGCGCGCTGGCCTCCAAACCGGTGATGGAGGGCAAGGCGGTCCTCTTTAAGAATTTCGCCAATATCGACTGTTTCGATATCGAGGTGAACGAGAGCGATCCGGAAAAACTGGCTGATATCGTCTGTGCGCTGGAGCCGACCTTTGGCGCGGTGAACCTTGAAGACATCAAGGCACCGGATTGTTTTATCGTCGAAAAACTCTGTCGCGAGCGGATGAACATCCCCGTGTTTCACGACGACCAGCACGGCACTGCGATTGTCGTGGGTGCTGCTGCAAAAAACGCGCTGCATGTGGCCGGCAAGAAGTTTGAAGACATCAAGATCGTCTCGACCGGCGGTGGCGCGGCGGGGATTGCCTGCCTCAATATGCTGCTCAAACTCGGCGTGAAGCGGGAAAACGTCTGGCTCTGCGACATTCACGGGCTGGTCCATGAGGGCCGCGAAGAGGACATGAACCCGCATAAGGCGGCCTTTGCCCAGGCCTCTGACAAGCGCACGCTGGATGAGGTGATCGACGGCGCAGACCTGTTCCTCGGCCTTTCCGGCCCCAATGTGCTAAAGCCCGAAATGGTCGCAAAAATGGCCAAACGTCCGATCATTTTTGCGCTGGCAAATCCGACGCCCGAGATCATGCCGGATGTGGCGCGCAAGGTGGCACCGGACGCAATCATCGCCACCGGGCGCAGCGATTTTCCCAATCAGGTCAACAACGTGCTGTGCTTCCCGTTCATCTTCCGCGGCGCGCTGGATGTCGGTGCGACAGAGATCAACGACGAGATGCAGATCGCCTGTGTCGACGGCATCGCAGAGCTGGCGCGCACCACCACCTCTGCCGAAGCCGCCGCCGCCTACAAGGGTGAACAGCTGACATTCGGGGCCGATTACCTGATCCCAAAGCCCTTTGATCCGCGTCTGGTGGCCGTCGTGTCCTCCGCCGTGGCCAGTGCCGCCATGTCCAGCGGCGTGGCCAAGCGCCCGATGGAGGATCTTGGCGCCTATCGCGCAAAGCTGAACCAGAGCGTGTTCAAATCCGCCCTTCTGATGAAACCGGTGTTCGAGGCCGCCCGCGCCGCGGCCCGCCGGATCGTCTTTGCCGAGGGCGAGGATGAGCGCGTGCTGCGGGCTGCGCAGGAAATCCTGCGCGAAACCACCGAAACCCCGATCCTGATCGGGCGTCCCGAGGTGATCGAGAGTCGTGCCGAACGGCTTGGCCTCTCGATCCGGCCCGGGCAGGACGTGCAGATCGTGAACCCGGAAAACGATCCGCGCTACCGCGACTACTGGACCAGCTATCACCGCATCATGCAGCGCCAGGGGGTGACCCCGGATCTCGCCAAGGCGATCCTGCGCACCAACACCACCGCCATCGGCGCTATCATGGTGCATCGCGGCGAGGCGGACAGCCTGATCTGCGGCACCTTTGGCGAATACCGCTGGCACCTGAATTACGTGCAGCAGATCCTGGGCGGCGGTTCCTATGCGCCGCATGGGGCGCTGTCGATGATGATCCTCGAAGACGGGCCGCTGTTCATTGCCGACACCCAGGTGCGGATCGAACCGACCCCCGCAGAGATCGCAGAGACGGTGATCGGTGCCGCACGCCATGTGCGCCGCTTTGGCCTGACACCGCAGATCGCGCTCTGTTCACAAAGCCAGTTCGGCAATATCCAATGTGACACCGGCGCCCGGCTGCGCGCCGCGCTGGAAATCCTCGATGATAAGCGTCGCGACTTTGTCTATGAGGGCGAGATGAACATCGACACCGCGCTCGACCCGGAGCTGCGCGCGCGGATCTTCCCCAATTCGCGTCTGGAAGGGGCCGCCAATGTGCTGGTCTTTGCCCATGCGGATGCGGCCTCTGGCGTGCGCAACATTCTGAAGATGCGCTCTGGCGGGCTGGAGGTCGGGCCGATCCTGATGGGCATGGGCAACCGCGCGCATATCGTGTCACCCTCGATCACGGCGCGCGGCCTTTTGAACATGGCCGCCATCGCTGGCACCCCTGTGGCGCATTACGGCTAAGGCCGGACCGACAAGACCAAGACAGGCGGGCCATCTCGAACCCGCCTGACTTGAGCGTTGCGTATAGGGGCCGTTGCCTCAGCGGCCTGCCCGGTCCACTTGGGCCAGAATGCGCAGATCGATCTGCGAGCCGACCAATTCCGGATAGCCCGCCGCGCCAAATGCGGTACGGTCAAGGCTGCCGGTCAGCAGGATTGCCAGGTGGTCCCGCTCCCCCGCATCGGTCCCGCGTTGCCGATAAAGCTGCGCCGACAGGGTCACCGGCCGTGTCACGCCCTTCACCGTCAGATCCCCGAACACCTGCGCCCCGGCCAGCGACCCGGTGATCTTGCGCGCCACAAACCGGATACGCGGATGACGCCGCGCATCCAACACGCTGGCGCTCTTCAAGGCTTCGGTCGCGATCAGGAACCCGGCCCGTGCGCCGCCCGGGCTGAGCGTCACGTCGATCTGGCTGGCCGCGATGTTGTCGAGATCCAGCGAGAGCTCCGCAGCACTCACCGGCATCTGGCCTTCGGTCGGGGTGCCATCCAGATAATAGGTGAAGGCCACCACGCTTTTATCCGTGTTCAAGTCGAACACGGCCGGCGCGCCCAGCGCCGATTGCGCCGCCAGTATCGCGGCCGCAAACAGGGGGATCAGAAATGATTTGGTCATGAACGTTTCTCCTTTGTGCCGGGATAACGATCAAGGGCGGCGCATTATTCGAGACCGGGGCAGAATTCCTTTGAAACAACCCCGACACGGGTGAGTCGCACCAGTCTACCCCACCTGCCGTTTTCAACTGCGAGCGCAAACACCAGTTTTGCAAATTTGCAGAAACCGGCAAGTTACTTAGCGAAACTCTTGTATCCCAGAGGCTTTGCAAATCTTTGCAATCCATCGGGGCAAAATATTCCGCAAATCCGCTCCAATGTGACGCAGGGTCGCGCAGCACGCTTGCGGGACTTCGAACCCTCCGCCTAGGCTCTGACGCGGAGGAGACAGTGAGGAGGACCCCCATGACCTATTCTGAGGTGTACGCGCAGTGGAAATCAGATCCGGAGGGGTTCTGGATGGAGGCTGCAAACGCCATCAGCTGGGACAAGGCCCCGACCAAGGCGCTGAGCGATCTGGGTGGCGGGCTGTATGAGTGGTTTGCCGATACCAAGGTCAACACCTGCTACAATGCCGTCGACCGCCATGTTGAGGCCGGGCGCGGCGAGCAGACCGCGATCATCTACGACAGCCCCGTCACCCACACCAAGCGCGAGATTTCATTCGTCGAGCTGCGCAACCGGGTTGCGACACTGGCCGGTGCGCTGCGGGCCAAGGGGGTGGAGAAAGGCGACCGCGTCATCATCTACATGCCCATGATCCCCGAGGCGCTGGAGGCGATGCTTGCCTGTTCCCGCATCGGCGCGGTGCATTCGGTGGTCTTTGGCGGCTTTGCCTCCTCGGAGCTTGCGGTGCGGATTGACGACGCCACCCCCAAGGCGATCATCGCCGCCTCCTGCGGGATCGAGCCGGGGCGGACCGTGCATTACAAGCCGCTCCTGGATGGGGCGATTGACCTGGCGACCCACAAGCCCGACTTCTGCGTGATCTTCCAGCGCGAGCAGGAAGTGGCAGAGCTGATCGAGGGCCGCGATGTGAACTGGCACGGGTTCCAATATGGCGTGGAGCCTGCGGACTGTGTGCCGGTCGAGGGCAATCACCCCTCCTATATCCTCTATACCTCTGGCACCACTGGGCAGCCCAAGGGCGTGATCCGCCACACCGCCGGGCAGTTGGTGGCGCTCAACTGGTCGATGAAGAACATCTATAACGTCGACCCCGGCGATGTGTTCTGGGCCGCGTCCGACGTGGGCTGGGTCGTGGGTCACAGCTACATCTGTTACGGCCCCCTCATCCATGGCAACACCACCGTGGTCTTTGAGGGCAAGCCCGTGGGCACGCCCGATGCGGGCACCTTCTGGCGGGTGATTTCGGAACATAAGGTCAAGAGCTTCTTCACCGCGCCCACCGCCTTCCGCGCCGTCAAGCGCGAAGACCCCAAGGGTGAGTTCGTCGGCAAATACGACCTTTCTTGTCTGGAGCAGGTCTATCTGGCGGGCGAGCGCGCCGATCCCGACACCATCACTTGGGCGCAGGACCAGCTGGGCGTGCCGGTCATCGATCACTGGTGGCAGACCGAAACCGGCTGGTCGATTGCCGCCAACCCGCTTGGGATCGAGGAACTGCCTGTGAAACTGGGCTCTCCCGCAGTGCCGATGCCCGGCTATGACGTGCAGATCCTGGATGAGGGTGGCCATCCCATGCCACCGGGAGAGCTTGGCGCGATTGCGGTCAAACTGCCCCTGCCCCCCGGCACGTTGCCAAACTTGTGGAATGCGGAGGATCGGTTCAAGAAGAGCTACCTCACCACCTTCCCCGGCTACTATGAGACCGGCGATGCGGGGATGATGGATGCGGATGGCTATCTCTATATCATGGCGCGCACCGATGATGTGATCAACGTCGCGGGCCATCGCCTGTCGACCGGCGCGATGGAAGAGGTCCTGGCAGGCCACCCGGATGTGGCGGAATGTGCGGTGATTGGCGTGGCGGATCAGCTCAAGGGCCAGATGCCGCTGGGGTTCCTCTGTCTCAATGCGGGCTGCAACCGCCCCCATGCCGAGATCACCGCAGAGGTGGTGCAACTGGTGCGCGAGAAGATCGGCCCGGTGGCAGCGTTCAAACTCGCCTGCGTGGTGGATCGCCTGCCCAAGACCCGCTCGGGCAAGATCCTGCGCGCGACCATGGTGTCGATCGCCGACGGCTCCGATTGGAAGATGCCGGCTACCATTGATGATCCGGCCATTCTGGACGAGATCACCACCGCCCTGCAAAGCCTCGGCTACGCAAGCCGGTAATACGCAAGCAGAAAGCGGCCCCGCTGAGGGCCGCTTTTGCCAATGTCGCCAGTGAGACACCCAAGATCAGACGCGATCTTTGAGGCGCTCCGCAAATTCGTCGATCTGACGCTCGGCCTCATCCTTGGCCACGCCATAGCGCTCCTGAATGAGACCCGCCAGCTTCGAACGGTCCCCCGCGGCCTGATCGATCTCGTCTTCGGTCAGCTTGCCCCACTGGGTCTGCGTCTCACCCTTGAGTTGCTTCCATTTGCCTTCGATAATATCCCAATTCATGATCTCTGCTCCTTTAGGTTCAGGTCGGATCACAGTGCGTTTTCAAACGCTTGCTGCTTGACCTGATAACGCCGCCGGCCCGCAGTTGTTCCCGCGGGATGCAGAATATTTTTCGCCCCCCGCAATGTGCCGTGCTCCTAAAGGCGGGCGCGCTGTGCCCGGAATTTGCCCTTCCCAGCCCGGGGAACCGGCACTAGGCTCGCCCCCAAGGAGATTATTAACATGTCAAATCAGGAACTTTGGCGCCTGAGCGCAAATGAACTGTCCCCCCTGACCCGCAGTGGCGCGGTCCGCCCCAGCGAGGCGGTTGCCTCCGCACTGGCGCGGATGGATGCGGTGAACCCGGCCCTCAACGCGGTGGTTGAGGATCTGCGCGATGAGGCGCTTGCTCGGGCCGAGGTTCTGGACAGCACGCCAGAGACCGCGCGCGGGCCGTTGCATGGCGTGCCGGTGACGATCAAGATCAACGTCGACCAGACCGGCCACGCCACCTCCAACGGCATTCCCGCGCTCAAGGATCTGATCGCACCCGATGATGCCCCGGTGGTGCAAAATCTGGAACTTGCGGGCGCGGTTGTGATCGGGCGCACCAACACACCGGAGTTTTCCTTCCGCGCGGACACCGACAATCCGATTTACGGGCGCACCCATAACCCTTGGGGGCGGCATATCTCTCCTGGGGGTTCCTCGGGCGGCGGCGGTGCCGCGGTCATGGCCGGGGTCGGCCCGCTGGCGCATGGCAATGACATCGGCGGCTCCCTGCGCTTTCCCGCGGCTGCCAATGGCGCGGTGACGGTTAAACCGGGCTTTGGCCGTGTGCCAGCCTGGAACCCCAGCCAGAAAGCCGAACGCGGGTTGCTGGCACAGCTGATGAGCGTGCAGGGGTTGATGACCCGCAGTGCCCGCGACCTGCATCTCGCCATGCCCGCGATGATCGCGCCAGACATTCGCGATCCCTTCCATGCGCCGGTTCCGTGGCAAGGCCCCCCCCCGGAGACCCCCATCAAGGTGGCCTTCACCCGCAACACCCATGGCTATGATCTGCACCCGGAGGTCGAGGCCGCGCTGCTGGCGGCCCGCGATGCCTTGTCGGATGCGGGCTATATCGTCGAGGAGGTCGAGCCCCCCAATGTGTTTGAGGCCGGACGCACCGGCTATCGCGCACTCATGGGCGAAATCCACGCGCTGATGAAACCGGATCTCGACGCGATGGGGTCCGAAGTCATCCGCACCATGTTCGAAACCTATTTTCAGGAGTTCCCCCCCTTCCTCGGCGAAGACCTCCTCAAGATGTACGCCAAACGCAGCCACTACGCCCGTCAGTGGGCGATGTTCATGGCGGACTACCCGCTGGTGCTGACGCCTTTCCTGCCGCATCCCTTCTTTGCCCCGGACCGCGACCGCGAGGGTGTTGAGGGCGCGCATGATGTCCTCGGCTGTGCGGTCTATTCCTACGCCATGAACTACATGGGTCTGCCCGCCGCCTGCGTGCCGTCCCGGCTGGCGCAGCTGGCCAAAGGCCCGCAGCCCATCAATGTGCAGATCGTGGCCCAACGCTGGCGCGAAGACATGGCGGTAGACGCCGCCATCGCCATCGAGGATCGCATCGGTCAGATGGCACCGCTGTTGTGGGAGCGGATGTGACGCAGGGCTCCGCCCCCTGCCCTTCATCTTTTTGTTAAACACCTCCGCCGGAGGCAACGGCCCCGGACCAACCGGTCCGGGGCTTACCCAGCCGCGCGCCAGCGCGCCCGCTTGGCACCGGTCTCAGTTGAACTGCTCGGAAATCAGCCGTTCTTCCAGCCCGTGGCCGGGATCAAACAGGATCTTGTGGCTGATCCGGCGTTCACTCTGGATCTCGACCCAGTCGATTTCCTTGAACGACACCGAATCCGCCTCCGCCATCACCGGCCGTTTGGCGGCATCGATCACGTCGAACCGCACCGTCGCACCACTTGGCAGCAATGCCCCGCGCCAGCGCCGCGGGCGAAACGCCGCGATCGCGGTCAGGGCCAGCACATCCGCCCCGATCGGCAGGATTGGACCATGGGCGGAGAAATTATAGGCGGTGGAGCCCGCAGGCGTCGACACCAGCGCTCCGTCGCAGACCAGCTCCGCCATGCGCTGACGTCCATCGACCGAGATCTTCAGCTTGGCCGCCTGCGGCCCCTGCCGCAACAGCGACACCTCGTTGATCGCCATCGCCGCATGCATCTTTCCGGCGCGGTCCTTGGCACACATGCGCAGGGGATGGATGATCTCCTCGCTGGCCGCCTCCAGCCGCTCCAGAAGCTCCCCCTCGCCGTAGGAGTTCATCAGGAACCCCACCGTGCCACGGTTCATCCCATAGATCGGGATGTTCAGGTTTACCGTATCCCGCAGCGTGTGCAGCATGAAGCCGTCGCCGCCCAGGGCGACGATCACATCCGCCGCCTCCACCGCGACAGAGCCATAGCGCTTGCTCAGGACAGACAGGGCCGTTTGCGCCAAAGGGGCCTCACTGGCCAGAAATGCGATTCTCATAAGGCGCGGTCCTGTTTCCGGAAGGGTCCAAACGGTTCCGAAACAAGCACAGGTTTTCCCCGAAGACCAGAGTTGCCGTTCACCTGTCCCGTTTCGTCGCTTTACAGCCTTTCAGATCTGTGAAGTTTCCGATAGGAAATCTCGCAAAGATCACCCCCAACCAGACGGAGCCAGCATGACTGAGACCCCCCGTGACACCGGTTTCTTCACCCAAAGCCTCTCGGAGCGCGACCCGGAGCTGTTCGGCGCAATCACCGACGAACTTGGCCGTCAGCGCGACGAGATCGAACTGATCGCCTCTGAGAACATCGTCTCCGCCGCCGTTATGGAAGCACAGGGCTCCGTGCTGACCAACAAATACGCCGAAGGCTATCCGGGCCGTCGCTACTACGGTGGCTGCCAGCATGTGGACGTGGCGGAAAACCTCGCCATCGACCGCGCCAAGCAGCTGTTCAACTGCGAATTCGCCAATGTGCAGCCGAACTCCGGCTCTCAGGCGAACCAGGGCGTGTTCCAGGCGCTGCTGCAGCCCGGCGACACCATCCTGGGCATGGATCTGGCCTCCGGCGGTCACCTGACCCACGGGGCAGCGCCAAACCAGTCCGGCAAATGGTTCAACGCGGTCCACTACGGTGTGCGCGAAGACGACAACCTGATCGACTATGACCAGCTGCAAGCACTGGCGACCGAGCACCAGCCCAAGCTGATCATCGCTGGTGGTTCCGCCATTCCGCGTCAGATCGACTTTGCCAAGTTCCGCGCCGTGGCCGACAGCGTCGGCGCCTGGCTGATGGTCGACATGGCGCATTTCGCCGGTCTCGTGGCCGCAGGCGAGCACCCCTCGCCCTTCCCCCATGCGGATGTCGCCACCACCACCACCCACAAGACCCTGCGCGGTCCGCGCGGTGGTATGATCGTCACCAACAACCCGGATCTGGCGAAGAAGTTCAACTCCGCCATCTTCCCGGGCATCCAGGGTGGTCCCCTGATGCATGTGATTGCCGGCAAGGCCGCTGCGTTCGGCGAGGCGCTGAAGCCCGAGTTCAAGGCCTACCAGAAACAGGTGCGTGCAAACGCGGTTGCGCTGGCGGATGAGCTGATCAAGGGCGGTCTGGACATCGTGACCGGCGGCACCGACACCCATGTGATGCTGGTCGACCTGCGTCCCAAGGGCGTGACCGGCAACATCGTCGACAAGGCCCTGGGCCGCGCGCATATCACCACCAACAAGAACGGCATCCCGTTCGACCCGGAAAAGCCCACCGTGACCTCCGGCATTCGTCTGGGCACGCCTGCCGGCACCACCCGTGGCTTTGGCGAGGCTGAGTTCCGCGAAATCGCGCATTTGATTGTCGAAGTGGTCGACGGTCTGGCCGCCAATGGCGAAGACGGCAACGGCGCGGTTGAAGAAGCGGTCCGCGGCAAGGTCGCAGCGCTCTGCGCCCGCTTCCCGCTCTACCCGAACCTCTGATCCATCCCCACTACGGGTAAAAATCAAACCGCCGCGCCAGATTGCGCGGCGGTTTTTCATTGTGGGGGCCACCTTTGCCCGGTGTGGCAGAGACCGCTATCATACTGGCATGTGTGGTAGAATCGGCCTTCCCCAGTTGACGTGGAAACAATTCGTGGCGTGGCAGCGCGGCGAGTTCGACTGGCTCGACATCCTCCGCGAGGACGGCTCTGACGATCTGGTCATGAGTTGGAACGTCAAACCCACCCAAACCGTAGAGGCGCTTTTTGTCCGCAAGGGCGCCCTCGTCGCCGCCAATGCGCGCTGGTGGCTGGTGCCACAGTGGTTCAAGGGCGCGCCGAAGGATTGGAAGGCCACCACCTTCAACGCCAAGATCGAGACCGCCGACACCCTGCCGAGCTTTCGCGGTGCCAGCCGCTGCGCCATCCCGGCCAGCGGGTATTTCGAATGGACAGGTGACAAAGGACAAAAGCAGCCGTGGTGGATCACCACGCAAAGCAATGCGCCGATGCTGTTCTTTGCAGGGCTGCAAACACGGTTGGAGAGCGGGCTTCGGACCTGTTCGATCCTGACCCGACCGGCGCTGACACAAACGGCCCACCTGCACCCGCGCTCTCCGGTCATTCTGGCAGATGGGCAGCTCCAGGCATGGCTGAGTGGCGAGGTGGACCGGGACACGGCAAAATCAGACCTCGGCACCGATTGGGACGGACGCATGCGGTTTCATCAGGTGGCGCGGTTCGGGATTGAGGACGATGGGCCGGAGCTGATCGAAAACATAGGGCCGGAGCCGCTCATCTGAGCTGGCTCCGACCCGAACTATGTTCTCAGGTTTAGGAACTTATCCCTCAGACGTCGGCTCTTTCAGCGCGTCTTCCAGCATGCGCTCGTTGCGAATGTCCTCGATGCGGCGAATACGGTCTTCGCTCTGGCGGATGTCAAAGCGGTACTTCACCACGTTGATGAGGCTCAGGGTCAGCAGCAGGATGCCCATGGCCCAATACCCTTTGGTCGACAGCGGCACCTCGGTCGAGAGCCAGAGCGAAATGCCGAGCATCCCATAAGCGATGACGACGCCAGCAATGTTAAGGTTGGTGATCAGGGCGTTTTCGTTGCGCATGTTAGACATAAGTCAGGTCCTTTGATTTGAAATTAGTCGCGTAAAACCGGGCGTTTGCCCATGTGAAGTGGGGCGTCTTTGCCCCGCAGAGTTTTCAGGTCAGCTGTCGGATTTCAGACGGCTCAGCACATCATTGGCAGTGCTGCGGGTGGCGGCACCAAAGCCCGCGTCTGCCAGTTGATCTGCAACGGAATGGGGCGTGAGGCCGGTTTCAATCTCGTTGAGGATTTCCGAGGCCTCAAAGGGATCTTCCTGTCCCAGCACCTCCTGAATGAGTTCTGCCGCCTCATCCATTGGCCGCCCGTGGAGCGCGTGTCCCAGAGAGGCCTGCGCGCGATGCTCGCCCCGCACGGCCTTGGCGGCGATGGCCCCCTGACGCAGGTCGATCAGACGGCGGCTAGCGGTTTCCACAGATTGGCGCAGACGCAGAATGCGGGCTTCCAGGCGCGCTTGTGTCTCCTGACGCAAGCGACGTTCGTTTTCCATCTCGGCGATGGCGGCTGCAGCGGTTGTCGCCAGATCGTCGCGCCCATCTGCCAGTGCGGCTTTGGCGCGGAGGGTCAGATCATTGATCCGCGTTGTCAGCGTTGCAATCTGACGCCCTTCGGCGCGTTCCTTTTGGATCAGGCTGACCAATGTGGATTTGGCCGACTTCAGATCATCATTGGCCTGGGCGATCTTTTCCTCGATCAACTCGATGGAAAATTGCTGGCGCACCTGGGTCTCGGCGCGGCGGTTTGCACCGACCATCAGGGTTTTGAGCGTTGAGAACACGATCATCCCTCCATTCGTGAACATCGTTCATGTGGAGGATGTACGGCATCCCTGAACGACGTTCAAGAATAAAAATGAACAGCGTTCACAAAGGTAAGGTTTACCTTACCGTCAGCTGTGACAGCACCAGTGCAATCATGCGCCGGATCTCTTGCGGGGGCACGCCAGAGATGCGGTTTTCCAATCCCAGCAGCACAATGCCATGCACAGAAGAAAACAGCGCCCGCACGGTCAGCGCCTGCTCCGCACGGGGCTGATCGGGAAACAGCTCGGCAACCGGGCCGGCAATATGCTGAAACAAGCGATCAAGTGCGGTGCGATACCAATCGGGCACTTCCCCGTCGGCTGGCAGCTCCAGATCGAACAACGCGCGCCACAGGCGATTGTTGGCGCTGGCAAAGTCCAGATAGGCCTCGCTCATCCGGATCAGCCGTTCACTGGCGGCGGCCCCCTGTGATGCGGCCACGGCGGCCTCGACCTCTGCCCCGAGCCGCTGAAACGTGCGCCCGTTTACCGCCATGACCAAGGCTGTCATATCGTCAAAGGCGTTGTAGATCGCCCCCACCGCGCAGCCTGCATCCTTGGCCAGATCCCGCGCCCTGAGCGAAGTGACGCCTGCGTCGCGAATACGCGCTTCTGCTGCATTCACCAGCTTCTCACGAAGGTCCGCCCTGCGCTGCTCTGCCTTTGTTGCCATCTTACCCATCCGATTTTCTGAACCGCGTTCACGCCATACCCGTCTATAGGCCGCATGCCCCCTCAAATGCAAATCCCGGCTTCAAAGACCCTCCGCGTGTCAAAAGCACATAGACTTCATGTCCGTTTTGCAGTCATTTCGCTCATATGACCCAGCAGACACCCTATCCGCCCGCCAGCGCCAACCGCACACGCCGCCTTGAGCGCGCCCTTGGGGACTGGATGCGCGCGCGGCTGCCGCATTACCTGTCGGAATTCGTGATGTTCACCCTGAAACAGGGCTGGGCTGCGATCTTTGGTATCCTGCTTTTGGGCGGGCTGTTGATCTCCAGCCGTATCTGGCAAGCGGACTGGGCATTGGCGCGCTATGATGCGCTTTTGATCTATGCGCTGGGGCTTCAGGCGGTGTTTCTGGCCACGGGCATGGAAAGCTGGCGCGAGGTGCGGGTGATCCTGTTGTTTCACCTCACCGGCACGATCATGGAAATCTTCAAGGTCGATGCCGGCAGCTGGGCCTATCCCGGGGATGGTCTGGCGAAACTCTGGGGTGTGCCGCTGTTCTCGGGTTTCATGTATGCCTCGGTGGGGTCCTATATGGCGCGGGTGATCCGCCTGTTTGACATGCGCTTTGCCCCCTACCCGCCGCTCTGGATGGCAACGGGCGTTGCGGTGGCGATCTATGTGAATTTCTTCAGCCACCATTTCCTGCCCGATATCAGGCTGGCCTTGTTTGTTGCCACGGTGGTGATTTTTATCCGCACCCGGATCTGGTTCTATATCGGCGGCCACGCCTATTGGATGCCACTGCCACTGGCGGCCTTCCTGTCCAGCTTCTTCCTCTGGGTGGCGGAAAACGTCGGCACCCGCACGCGCACATGGCTCTATGCCGGGCAGGACAGTGATCAATGGGTCAGTATCGCCAAGATGGGCAGCTGGTATCTGCTGTTGTATGTGAGTTTTGTCACCGTCACCCTGGTGGTGCGCGACGCGCTCTCACACGCGCCTTACCGCCCGGTCGGGTCACACGGGATCAGACGAACCCCCGCCAGCGCAGCACGACCACCAGAAGCGCTATGACGCACAATACCGCAAAGGCGGAGGTGGCGGCCATATCCAGAAGGCGCCCCTTGCGCCTGTCCCTGAGGTCCAGCTCCGCAAGATAGGCCCGCAGGCGGCGCGCTTTCTTGACCAGTCGGTCCTCGTCCAGCGCCGCAGCCAGACGTGGATGGGCAAAGCTCTCCTCAGCAGACATAAGATCATCCGCCGCTTTGCGTAACCGATGCGGCAAATGACGCCGGGCGCGGCGCAAACTCTCTGACAGGTCGCCTGAGAGCTTCAGCCGCTTTTCCAGCAACGCGCGGATCTGGTCCAACTCACTCTGTAACGTCTCGCGCATGGCGCTTTGCCCTCGTTCAGCAGATGCAACGCGCCCGACCATAGCCATCGCCTGTCGGGATCTCAATGCCGCAGGGGGGCGGTTGGGGGCTGACAGCCTGTCCTCTGCCCGCTATCACCGCAGACATGCTGAACACGATCCTACATGGCACCCCGACGGACCAACCACCCCTGTTGATTTCGCATGGCCTCTATGGCTCCGGGCGCAATTGGGGGGTGATTGCCAAGCGGCTTTCGGATGAACGGCAGGTGATTGCCGTGGATATGCGCAACCACGGCCTCAGTCCGCAAACCGAGAGCCACACCTATGTCGATCTGGCCGAGGATCTGGCGGAGGTGATCGCCACCCATGGCGGCCGCATGGATGTGGTAGGACATTCCATGGGCGGCAAGGCGGCGATGATGCTGGCACTCAACCACCCGGAGGCCGTGAACCGTCTGGTGGTCGCCGATATTGCCCCGGTGAGGTATGAGCACACCCAGGCGCATTTCATCACCGCCATGCGCAGTGTGGATCTGTCGCGTGTGACGCGTCGCTCGGACGCGCAGGAACAGCTGGCAGAGGCTGGCGTGGACGCGATGTTGCAGAGCTTCTTCACCCAGTCCCTTGATGTGGAAAACAAGTGCTGGCGGCTGAACCTCGATACGCTGGAGCGCGAGATGCCGCACATCCTGTCGTTTCCGGAGGTCGATACCCATTGGGACGGGTCGGCACTGTTCCTGACCGGGGCCAATTCGGAATACGTGCTGGCGGAACATCGCGGTCGCATCAAATCGCTGTTTCCCGGCGCACGCTTTGCCAAGATCCCCGGCGCAGGCCATTGGCTGCATGCCGAAAAGCCGCGCGAGTTCGAGGCGACGGTGCGCACCTTCCTGAACAGCTAACGCGCAGAATATCCGCGTAGATGGCGCGCGCTGCGCCCTCTCCCTGGGAGGCTCAGGTGCCCCGGGTCAATACGTAAGGAGCAGCCGGTCGCGCACGGCCTCCGTCTCCATGCGCTGGCCGCCCATCTGGAACCGTTTCAGCATCGACTGGCCCATATTGACGAGGATCTCGCGGTCGAACAGGCCCTGCGGGATTTCGATATCGCAATAAACGTCGCCGGATTTCTTGGTGCCGTCGATCGACATCGCCACCCGCACTCCGCGCGCCTTGCAGGCGGCGATGCTGGCAAAGAGCTCCTCCAGCCGGAAGGTCTGCGCGCCATAGAGGATGGTTTGCGAATGCGCATAGGGCGGGTCGCAGTAGATCACGTCGCCCGCGCGCGCCTGCGCCATGGCGGCGCGGTAATCCAGACAGGCAAAGCGCGCGCCCGCCATCCGGTCGCGCCACATCTCCACCCGTTCCGCGAATTTATGCGGCTTCATCACCGGGTGGCTGCCGCAGGGCGTGGACATATAGCCATCCTTACGCCGAAAGCGCACCACACCGCCGTAGCAGGCCCGGCACAGGAACAGGAAATCCGCCCCGTTGGGCGTCGCGTTGTAACGGGCCTTGATCGCCTCGTAGACTGCCACTCGGTCCCCGGCCATAAAGGCCTCATACCGCGCCTGATACCAGTGGTTCAGCTGGTCGGGATCTTCCTGCAACGCCTGCCAGATCTCCACCAGCGGCGGGTAGATGTCGGAGCCAAGCGCACGCTGCGGCCGCAGATTGGCCATCACCCCGCCCGCCCCCAGAAACGGCTCGAAATAGGTGCCGTAGTCCTTGGGCAGATGGGCGACGATCTCATGGGCAAAGCGCTGCTTGTTGCCGACCCATTTCAGCAGCTGGGTCTTGAACGGGGCGACCTGTTCCACGCCCGCCACGGGCGCCGACGCGTCCATCGCCTCAGACCTCGTCCCGATAGGCGATCCGCCGCGTGTAGCTCAGCGCATTGGCGGCGACCAGACGGTAGTGGCGTTCCTGTAGTACCTGGATCTCGTCCCCCTGCACCGCCAGTTCGAACAGCGCCACGACGCTGTCCTCCATGAACTGCGCAGCGATGGCGCGGCAACGCATGCCGGGGAACTTGGCGTCGGCGTAGCGGATGTCCTGGCTGACCTGCACGATGCCGATCTGATCCTTGCCGCCCTTGGCCTGCACGGGGATGATGGTGTGGCAGCCGTACCGGTCGAGCCCGATATACAACTCATCGATCTCGATCTGGCCCATGCCCTTTACCGTGGTGCGCAGGTGGTTTTGCAGACTGTAGGTGGTGAGGCCCAGAAACGTGTCGATCAACCGGTTGTAGCGCACCACCGCCAGCAGCGCCTGCTCGTCATCCAGCGCATAGGCACGGATGATGGCGGGGGTGGCATCCGGGATGTCGATGACCTCCAGATCCTGCTGCGGCAGGATGCGGTTGATCTTCACCAGGCTGAATTTATAGACCGCGCGCCCGGCCAGTTCGATCACCCATTCGCGCCCCTCGGGCTGGGTGGCCACGATGGCCTCGGGCAGCGCATTGCGAAAGCGAAAGGAATAGAGCACATCGCCCAGGTTCTTGGGCAGTTTGATCGCCAGTTCCGCCGCCGCCTGCTCCAGCTCTTCGCGGCTGAAGCCGAATTCGGTCGCGCCCTCGCTGTAGCGCTCGACAAAGATCTTCTCGATCAGGGCGCTGTAGCGGTTCTGTCGCTTAGCCATTGGCGCTCTTGGGGGCGGCTGCGGCGCGTTCCAGCTCGATATCCGCCTGGCGCCGCTTGGTCGCGCCGCTCTTGCGGTCGCGGCGCGATGGCATGGCATCCACCTCGAAATGGGCGGCGGCGCGGGTCAGGTCGAATTGCAGCAGATCGGGGTCGCCCAGCTGCATGACCCCCTCGGGACGCTCCGGTGCATGGCCAAGCGCTGCCATCATCTGAGCGGCCACGGCACGGGCCAGCGGCGGCGGCACCGAATTGCCGATCTGGCGCGCGCCGTGCCATTTGGTGGCGTTGAAGCGGAACCAGTCGGGGAACCCGTGCAGCCGCGCCATCTCGCGCACGGTGACGCAGCGGTTGTACTTGTAGTGGATCGGGCGCGGGCTGGTGAACGCGCCGCGCGCGCCATCCGTCCCGGCTCGCAGCGTGTTGGAGACGCCCCCCCGGGCCAGCTTGAAGAAACGGCTGATCGGTTCCACCGCGCCTTCGGCGGTTTCGGCAAAGCGACGGCGGGTGATCTCGGTGTGGCCGGTGCGGGCGCTGGAGGTCAGCACCTTGGGCTGCCAGTCGCGCACATAGCCGTGATGCCAGGCGTCATTGGTCAGCCCGCGCAGCTCTGCCGCGTAGTCCGACGGCTTGCCGAACCGCACACCGCGCGTGGCATCGCTGTCCAGCAGCGCGTCGAAACGTTCCGCATCCGGCAGATCCCCCAGCGCCTCGTGGCAGCTGGGCCCGTCGGGCAGCCCCTCGAAGGTCTTGGGCTTGCCGCTGATGTTGGTCTGCGGCGCCGGGTATTGAGGCAACGGCAGGCCCTTCTTGACCCCCATCAGGATCAGCCGCTCACGCGATTGCGGCGTGCCGAAATGGGCCGCGTTGAGCACTTTCCACGGGGTCTGGCAGGCATAACCGGCAGCATCAAAGGCCGCCACCAGCTCCTCGAGGAACTGCTTGTGCTTGCCCACTGTCAGCCCCTTGACGTTTTCGAACACAAAGGACCTGGCATCCAATTCCTTGACAATGCGCAGGAAATCCATCGCCAGCCGGTTGCGCGGATCATCCAGCACCCGCTTGCCGATCATGGAAAACCCCTGACAGGGCGCCCCCCCGGAGACACAGTCGATCCGTGCATCGCCCAGGCCCGCCGCCGCGCGGATCTGATCGCCGCTCAACCCTTCGACAGAGCGTGCCAGCACCGCCGTATGGGGGAAGTTGAACTTGTGAACGGCGCAATGCACCGGGTCGATTTCCACCGCGGCCCGGACGTCGAACCCCGCCTGCTCAAACCCGAGGCTGAGGCCACCTGCGCCCGCAAACAACTCGACTGCGATCGGTCTCAACTTTCAGCGCCCTTCGTTCACGTTTGATTCTCACACATTAGCATGGGGGATACGCGATGTCGATCGCGCCCGCCAGTGTTACACAAGCTGATGTGGCGGCGCCACTGTGCCCGCTTTGACCCGCCCGCCGCAAAACGCACGATTTATCAGCGCCCTAGCACCAGACCGACGCGCACCTGCATGTCCGGCCCGGCGCGCAGGCGAGGAATTTTTCACCTATCGTGCATCGGCAACAGAGCGCCGTTGTGCTGGCGGCGGATTGCGAAACAACCTTTGGTCGAGTAGAGACAAAAGCACTTGCGGTCGCAGCCTCTGGTGCACCGACAGTCTATTTTTTGAAGCATTTGTGAGTCAGCATGTCCGATCTTTTCCCTGTGCTTGGCCCGGTCCCGGATGATGCAATGCCCGTGGCCCCAGACACACTGGCGCGGTGGCAGCCGCGTTTGCCCCCGTTGCTGATCGAGGTCTGGGCCACCTACGGCCTTGTCTCCGTGGCGATGGGCCGCGTTCACCTGCTGGAGCCCGCGCGGCTGGCCGGTCTGATGGATTTCATTTTTGGAAATGACCCCGAGCTTGCCGGTGATACCCATGCCATCGCCTATGGCAACCTCGGCGAGCTGATGGTCTGGTCGCAACGTCATGGCTTCGGCTTTCTGTCCCCGATCCTGTCGACGCTGGAAATGCCGAACCTGACCGGCGACACGGCCATCCCGGCGGAGAGGCAGATCCGCGAACGCCTGCTGCAAATTCCGCCGCAGATGATCGAAGTGCACGACGGCGCGCAACAACCGCTTTATGACCGGCTTGCAGCCGCGCTTGGCCCCTTGCCCGATGGCATGGTCTACGCGCCCAGGATCCTGCCCCCGCGCCCCGGCGGCCGCCCCGTCGAGGACTATGGCATCGTGCCGCTGGAGACCTGCCTGGAGGACCTCTATACCGCCTATCAGGTCAGCATCGTCGATTGGGCGCGCGCCAATCCGATGCTGCGTTTTGTGAAACGGTAGGCCCGGGCATGGCTGGCTCCTCCCTTTCGCGGCGCACATACGGTCTTGCGCTCCTCGCCGTCATGGGGCTGGCCGGGGGCGGCAGTCTCGCCCTGTGGCTCTCGACGCCGCCGCATCGCGCCGTGTCGTTGGGATTTCAGGCCTATCGGACCGCCCCCGCCGTGGTGACCCAATTTGCCATCGAACAGCCGCTCACGCCCATTCAGCCGCTGATCGCCTCCGGAAGCGCGGATATAAACATACCGCGCGATTCCGCCGGCGGATCGATCCTGTCGCTTCCCAACGATGTCGAGGGGGACGGGACATGGACCATCTCGGTGGAATGGGTGGAGCTGCCGACCGACAAGGCCTGGACCGCCTCGGCAACCATCGCGATCGAGGATCTGGTGCGCGACACATCCACCTATCACCTGCTGGTGATCCTGGGGCCGAATGGCGAACTTCTGATCGGCTCTGACGAGGCCCGGCCCGACCGCTCCGCTCAGAATGACCTGGCACGGGTCTGCGGCACCCGGGTGCCCGCGGCCGACAAGGCCTGGCGCCTGGAGACAGGGCAATTCCCAGAACTGCCCCGCCTCCTTGAGGGCATCGACAGCAACAGCGCAGCCGAGGACAGATCGTCCCACTGCCCGGAACCGCGAGGATAACATGGGTCTGACCGATATTGATACCGCGGCCCAGGGCGCGTCGGCAGAGGCCGGCATGTCCGGAGAGACCGGCAACATTGCCCAGACCTGCCCCAAGACGACGCTTGAAATCGGCGTATTCTTCGATGGGACGCTGAACAATCGCTTCAACGTGCTGTCCGGCGGGCGCGACGACGGCAGCTACCAGAATGCCTTGTCGAACCCGGCGCTGCTCTATGATCGCTACAAGAACGATCCCGATTTCGATGAACCCAATGCCTGCGGCGGCACCGCGCGCGCGTTCCGGTCGGTCTATGTCCAAGGCCCCGGTTCGACCGCTGGCGAAGCCGACGACACCATGGGCTATGCCTTTGGTCAGGGCCGTCAAAGCGGTGTCGAAGCGCGCGTCCTCGAAGGCTTCCGAGAGGTTCTGCGCCGCGTCAACCTCCTCGGCGGCGCGCCCTACCTCAAGGAGGTGGTGCTCGACGTGTTCGGGTTTTCGCGCGGGGCCGCGGGGGCGCGTCATTTCGTGAACTCGATCCGGGCCGGACGGGCAACCTATGACCCCTGGGGCATTGGCGATTACGAGGAAACCTGGCCCGAAGATCTGCCCGTCTCTATTCGCTTTGTTGGTATCTTCGACACGGTCGCCGCGATCGGCAAGGCCACCGATGACGACAACGACCCGGTGAACGTGCATCTGCGCAGCGACCAGGCCAGCAACCGGATTTACCATCTGACTGCGGGGGATGAATACCGCAAGAACTTCCGCCTCAACCGCAACATTCCCGGCGGCGGTGACACATTCGAACTGCCCGGGGCGCATTCCGATGTCGGCGGCGGCTACGCCGATCCCGGTGACACCGCCCCACTCGAAAGCGCGAGGGGGCAATTCTACTATCAGCGGGCCGAGGCCGAGGCCGCACGCGCTGCCGTCGAGCAGGCGGATCTGCAACCGGGAGCGCATCGCGATCTGGAAGCGGTGTTCGTGCGCGAGGGCTGGCTTGGTCCGAACGAAACCGAAGGCGGGGTGCTTCGCGTGATGACCCCGATCGTCGAACGGACGGTCACGGTCCAGCACGGGTTCGAAACCATCACCCGCCAGACCTTCACCTATGACGAGCAACTGGCCCTGCATCGCCCCTGGGTGCAACTTGGCCTGTCGCGGGTCGCGCTGCACATGATGCACGAGGCCGCCGTGGCGGAGGTCGATGGGGCGTTTCTGGAATTGCCGAGCACTGACGAGAATTACGTAATTCCCGAGGGGCTGAAACCCTATGAGGCCGCCATGCGCAGTGGGTCCATCTCAACGGCAGACCGGGCTGCCATTTTGCGCAACTTCGGCCATGTTTCGATGAAGGACGGCGATTTCCTGAGCGCCGATCATCAGGGCCACGGCCCGGAAACCAACCACGTCAGGGTCGAATATGACAACGACCCGGGCCAAGCGGTCTAGGATCACAGCGAGGGGCGATCCAGTTCTGCCACCCGCGCCGCGAGACGGCGCATCTTGTCCGCCTCACCGACAGGCAGCTCAAGGATCGCACGAATTTTGGCTTCGGGATCAAGGTCTTCGAACGCGCCGTCAGCATGCAGATCCCACGCCGCAATGCGAAAGGCGTTCGCACGCTGGCGGATCCCGAACTCCCAGGCTCGGCCGACGGACCGCTGCACCTGACGTTCCAGCCCGGCGGGCTCTTTCCCCGCGACCTGCTCGGGAAAGGTCTGCGTCAGAAGCGCCACCATTTCCGCCAGATTGTCACGCGTGCGGGCGCTGCGCAGCGCCAGAAGCTCCGGCTCCGACAGGTTGAAGGGCCGCAGCGGGGCGGCGGTCTCATCCGCAGCGCCGGAGGGCCCCGGCCCCGCGACCCATAGCCCGTCGTTCTCCGGGTCCGGGAGCAGGAAGGCGTCCACACGCCCCCCGTCACGCGGCAGAAACCAGCGAGAGCGCCGCTCCTGCGTTTGGAGCGCCTGGAAATAGACCCTTGCGGGCGCGGCTTCCCAGAACCGGAACAGATAGGGACGCGCCTCGACCGTGACCCGAAGAAAGCGGCGCAAGTGCTTGCGCAGCGGGGCAATTTCCATATCGGTCGCGATCAGAATGCCGGGGCGTTTGTGCCACATGGCCTGGGGGGTGTCCTGGGTGTCGACAAAATCTCGCAGCAGCTCCCCACCCTGCGCGACCTCCACCAGATAGGGGGCCACGTCACGCAGATCCTCTGCTGCGTCTCCTTGAAACAGGCACTCAAATGCCGCGTTCGACGCCTCCAGCCGCTCTGGCAATCCGGGCAGGCAGGCGCCGTCGAGGACCGCGTAGAGACCCAGGGTCGAAAACCCCTGATCCAGCAGCGTTGCTCTTGCAATAAAATCTTCGGTCAAATCGTGTAACCCACGCCAGCGTCATCGTTTTTAGCCCGGCACCACTCTGTCACACCGCCCCAAAAAGGCGCCGCAACGGGTGCCGGACAGCACTATCCTATGGGCACCACGGAGGCCCTGCCAAGCCCGATGTCGACGCAGGACCCTGCCCCTGCCCCAAGCCGCGTATTTCCGCCGACCCGGCGCAGCCGCTTGGATCCGCATGGCGTCGAGCACGTCCCTTGCGGCGGTTCTCCAAGGGCGATCCGCGTGTTGTCCGGGGAGCGCACGCTGATTTGGTGTCCGAGCCGGCTACCGGTCGCCGCACGGACAGAGCAACAAGACGGTTCCACCCATCTTGCAATAACATATAGTGCAAATATAAGTTTCGGGCGAGGAGAGGCGATGAAACTGACGTCCTACACCAATTTCGCGCTGCGTTCTTTGCAGTTGGCGGCGCTGAAGTCCCCGGACCTGATCAGGGTCGATGATGTCGTGCGCGTACACGGGCTGGCGCGGCCGCATATCGTCAAAATCGTCCATGAACTGGGCGTTGCGGGGTATGTCGTTACACAGCGCGGGCGCAATGGTGGGTTTCGTCTGGGACAACCCGCCGAAGACATCGTGATCGGGGATGTCGTGCGCTTGACAGAAGGCCCGCTCGAACTGGTGGAGTGTTTCAATCCCGAACACAACACCTGCCCGCTGATGGGGGTTTGCAAACTGTCGCGGGCGCTGCAGAGGGCCGCGCGCGCCTTCATGGAGGTTCTGGACGATCTGACACTCGCCGACATTGCCTCCAACCGCGATGATCTTCTGGCGCGTATCGCCCCACTTGAGGAGGGCATCGTCGCACCGATGCGCAAAGCACGATGATCGCCGATTGGACAGAGCGCTTTCAGGGCACTGCGGCCTTGCCGCGCCCGGTGCGGGACCGGTTGCAGAAGGTTGCGCGCGCAATCGAAATCCCCGCGGGCGCGCAGGTCTTTGGACCGGCAAACATCCCCGACAGCCTGTTTTTCCTCTACGAGGGCCGCATCCGCGTGTCGCAAAGCTCTGACACCGGCCGGGAGATCGTGCTCTACCGCGTGGATGCCGGCGAAAGCTGTGTTCTGACCACTGCCTGCATGCTGGCCGAAGAGGCCTACAACGCCGAAGGCATCGCCGAGACCGACATCACCGCCATCGTTCTGCCCAAGCCGGATTTTGACCGGCTGGTGGCGGAAGAAGACGCATTTCGAAAGTTTGTCTTTGCCGCCTACTCCCGGCGGTTGATCGACTTGTTGCGCGTCGTGGATGATGTCGCCTTTGGGCATATGGATGTGCGTCTGGCGGAACGGCTCATTGCACTGGCAGGTGATTTCAAAGAGGTCGCCGCCACACATCAGGATCTCGCAAGCGAGCTGGGCACCGCGCGCGAAGTCATCAGTCGCATCCTGCAGGATTTCCAGAAACGCGAGATGATCGCACAGTCGCGTGGCCGCATCGAATTGCTGGACAAACCGGCTTTGCGCGCCGTTGCCACTTCGGCGTAGCCTTTCACTTTGTGCCTGCTAAGTGACATTGTCACTGAAGCGCGCACCGCAAACTTATATCTGTTCTCCAAGTTATCGGATTGGAGACCCCCATGACCACCAATGTCGGCACCCTTGACCGCCTCCTTCGCGCAGCCCTTGGCGTTGGCTTGCTCTATCTCGCCTTTCTGAGCGGGGTGCCCGCTTTTGACGGGGGGCTTCTGAAATATGGCGCAGCGCTTGTTGGCTGTGTGATGCTGATCGTCGCCGCCATCCGCGTGTGCCCGATCTATTCCATCTTTGGCTTCAAGACCTGCCGGGCCTGACGCGATGGAAACCGTGTTCACACCTTTCGCGTCCCTCGGGGGCGGTCTGCTTATCGGTCTCGGCGCGGTCTTGCTGATGCTGGGCCTGGGACGGATCTTTGGCGCAACCGGCATCTTGTCCGGCGCGGTCCTTGTCGAAAACCGGCAGGAGATGTCATGGCGCATCGCCGTGATCCTGGGCATGATCCTCGCCCCGGTGCTGATCTTTGCGGTGACGGGCGCGATGCCTGCGCTGACAGTACCGGTGAGCCCGATGATGATCGTCATCGGCGGTGTCATCGTCGGCTTTGGTGCCAGCCTCGGCTCCGGCTGCACGTCGGGTCACGGGGTCTGCGGCCTGTCGCGCCTGTCGATCCGGTCGCTGGTGGCCGTGCCGACCTTCATGGCGACCGCCGCCATCACCGTCTTTGTGATCCGCCACGTATTCGGAGGTTGAGATGAAACATCTGTTTGCGCTTCTGACCGGCCTTGTCTTTGGCACCGGGATTGCGATCTCCGGCATGATGGACCCTGCCAAGGTTCTGAACTTCTTCGACATTGCCGGGACATGGGACCCGAGCCTGATGTTCGTCATGGGCGGTGCGCTGATCGTGACATCCATCGGCTACCGGTGGGTCTGGCGCCGGTCCAACCCGCTCTTTGGGCAGAGCTTTCAAGTGCCGACATCGACGCGTATCGACAGCAGGCTGATCGGCGGCGCGGCCCTGTTTGGTGTGGGCTGGGGCATCGCAGGGTTCTGCCCGGGCGCCGCCATCCCTGCACTTGGCACCGGTCGCTGGGAGGTCGCCCTGTTCCTGGTGTCGGTCACAGCGGGCGTCTTTCTGCGCCGCCTGGTTGGCCGCAAACCGCGCCACGTAACCCCCTAGCCCCTGACCCCGCAACCGGAGGATACAGCATGACCTACCCCGTCAACATGAACATCAAGCCAGAGGTTCAGGCCTTCTTTGATGAGGCCACGAACACGATCAGCTACATCGTGAAAGACCCGTCATCGACCGCCTGTGCCATCGTCGATAGTGTCATGGACATCGACTATGCTGCCGGGCGGATCACCTACGACCACGCGGATGAGCTGATCCGCCAGATCGAGGCCCGAAACCTCAAACTGGAGTGGATCATCGAAACCCACGTCCACGCCGACCACCTGAGCGCAGCCCCGTACATCCAGTCCCGGCTGGGCGGCAAGATCGGCATCGGGTCAAAGATCATGGTGGTCCAGGATACCTTTGGCAAAGTCTTCAACGAAGGCACCGAGTTCCAGCGTGACGGGTCCCAGTTCGACGCGCTGTTCGAAGATGGCGACACCTACCAGATCGGCGAGATGCAGGCCTTTGCGATGTACACGCCCGGCCACACGCCCGCCTGCATGGTGCATGTGATGGGCGATGCCGCCTTTGTGGGGGATACGCTGTTCATGCCGGATGGCGGCTCGGCCCGTGCTGACTTCCCCGGGGGCGACGCGAGTGAGCTCTATGACAGCATCCAGAAGGTCCTGGCCCTGCCGGACGAGACGCGGCTGTTCATGTGCCACGACTACGGCCCCAACGGGCGCGACATCCAGTGGGAAACCACGGTGGGCGAAGAGAAAGCCCACAACATCCACGTCGGCGGCGGCAAGACGAAGGAGGAGTTCGTCAAATTCCGCACCGAACGGGATGCGCAACTGGCGATGCCAAGGCTGATCATCCCCTCGCTGCAAGTGAACATGCGCGCGGGCGAAGTGCCGACCGACAAGGACGGCAACCCCATGCTCAAAGTGCCCGTGAACGGGCTTTGAGGGGCGGGACCATGGACATCCGGAAAATCAGCGACAAAACCTCTGTCACCCCCCAGATCATGGTCGAAGATATCGCCGCCATCAAGGAGGCCGGCTTTCGCGCCATTATCTGCAACCGCCCCGACGGGGAAGGCGCAGACCAGCCCAGTTTCGCGGAAATCGCTGCGGCTGCGGATCTTGTCGGGATCAAGGCTGCCTATGTTCCTGTGCAATCCGGTCTGGTGCAGGATGCGGATGTGGCGGCCTTCAGCGCCGCGCTCTCCGACCTGCCACGTCCGGTTCTGGCCTATTGCCGGACCGGCACGCGGTCGGCGACGCTCTGGTCGTTCCATGAGAGCAAGAAACGCCCGATGCCGGAGATCCTCGCGGCGACCAAGGCTGCTGGCTATGACATGAACGGGGTTGCCAGGCGGATTGCCAACGGCGGCAAGACCCCGACCGACACCGGTGACGCCAAATATGATGTGGTCATCGTCGGTGGCGGCGCCGGTGGCGTCTCGGTGGCCGCGAGCCTTCAGTCGCGGCAGTCGAACCTGTCGATCGCCATCATCGATCCTGCGGACATTCACTATTATCAGCCCGGCTGGACCATGGTCGGCGGCGGGATCTTCGAGGCCCGCGAAACAGCCAAGACCATGGGGTCGCTCATCCCGCGCGGCGTGGCCTGGATCAAGTCCGCCGTCGCCGCATTCGAGCCGGACAACAACGCGGTCATCCTGGATGGGTGCCGGGTGGTAAAATATGACCGGCTGGTCGTTTGCCCCGGCCTGAAGCTGGACTGGGACGCGGTCGAAGGCCTCGAAGACACGCTTGGTCGCAATGGCGTGACCTCGAATTACCGCTACGACCTTGCGCCCTACACCTGGCAGTTGGTGCAGGGATTGAAGGAAGGGCGCGCGCTTTTCACCCAGCCGCCGATGCCGATCAAATGTGCCGGTGCGCCGCAAAAGGCGATGTATCTGTCCGGCGATGCCTGGTTCCGCACCGGGGCGCTCAAGGATATCGACATCCAGTTCATGACTGCCGGCGGTGTTCTGTTTGGTGTCAAAGACTACGTTCCGGCGCTGGAGACATACGTCGAAAAATACGATGCGACGCTGAACTTCTTCCACAATCTGGTGGCCGTGGATGGGCCGGCAAAGACCGCGACGTTCAAGGTCTCCAAACCTGACACCACCCCCGAAACCGTGACGGTCGATTTTGACATGATGCACGTCTGCCCGCCGCAGACCGCACCGGATTTCATCCGTGTGTCGCCGCTTGCCGATGCCGCGGGCTGGGTGGATGTGGATCAGACCACGCTGCGCCACAAGAGTTTCGACAACATCTGGTCGCTTGGCGATGTCATGAACGCCCCAAATGCCAAGACCGCCGCGGCGGCGCGCAAACAAGCGCCAACAGTCGCGGAAAACATCGTCGCCGATATTGCCGGGCGGTCCCCCACCGCCGCCTATGACGGCTACGGATCCTGCCCGCTGACCGTCGAGCGCGGCAAGATCGTGCTGGCGGAGTTCGGCTATGGCGGCGTGCTCAAACCCAGCTTCCCCTCGGTGCTGCTGGACGGCACACAGCCGACGCGCTTGGCCTGGTTCCTGAAGGAAAAGATGCTGCCGCCGATCTATTGGAAGGCCATGCTGAAGGGCAAGGAATGGATGGCCAAGCCTGAAAAGCTCAACCCCGCAACGGACTGAGACACCAAGACCTGACCCGCGCGCATCGCCACCCGGATGCGCGCGCCTGGCGCGGGGCGCCTGCGTGCAAAGATCAGCCCCCTGCCCTATTTTCTGGACAAGATCATGACCCGACTTTTACGCCGCTACCTGCCGGTCCTCGACTGGGGGCGTACTTACGACCGCAAGGCGTTTTCCAACGATATGATCGCCGCATTGATCGTCACGATCATGCTGATCCCGCAAAGCCTTGCCTATGCCCTTCTGGCAGGTCTGCCGCCTGAGGCCGGGATCTATGCCTCGATCGCGCCGATCGTGCTCTACGCGCTCTTCGGGACCAGCCGTGCGCTGGCCGTCGGCCCGGTCGCGGTGGTTTCGCTGTTGACCGCCTCGGCCATCGGTCAGGTTGCAGAGCAAGGCACCGCGGGCTACGCGATCGCGGCGCTGACGCTTGCGTTCCTATCGGGCGGTTTTCTGGTCCTTATGGGGGTGTTCCGGCTGGGGTTTCTTGCCAATTTTCTCAGCCACCCTGTGATCGCTGGTTTCATCACCGCCTCGGGCATTCTTATCGCAACCAGCCAGCTGAAACATATCCTGGGCGTCCCGGCCCATGGGCATACGCTGCCGGACATACTGGTGGCGCTCTGGACGCAGCTGCATGAGATCAACTGGATCACGCTGGCCATCGGCGTCACGGCGACCGCATTCCTGTTCTGGGTCCGCACGGGCCTGAAACCGACGCTGAAACGGCTTGGGGCCGCGACGCTGGTCACCGAGATTGCAGCCAAGGCCGGGCCAGTTGCCGCCGTGGTCGGCACCACGGCTCTGGTCTGGGCGCTCGATCTCGCCGGCCACGGTGTCAAGATCGTGGGCGCCGTCCCGCAAAGCCTGCCGCCGCTGACACGTCCGGGGTTTTCCGCCGAGCTTTTGCAGGCGCTCCTGGTGCCCGCGATCCTGATCTCGATCATCGGGTTTGTCGAATCCGTATCGGTCGCCCAGACACTTGCCGCCAAGAAACGTCAGCGGATCGACCCGGATCAGGAGTTGATCGGCCTGGGCGCCGCCAACCTCGGGGCGGCCTTCACCGGCGGCTATCCCGTCACCGGTGGCTTTGCGCGCTCCGTCGTGAACTTTGACGCCGGCGCGGAAACCCCGGCCGCCGGGGCCTTCACCGCCCTTGGCCTGGCGATTGCAGCCGTCGCGCTGACGCCCTTGGTTTACTATTTGCCAAACGCTGCCCTCGCTGCGACCATTATCGTGGCGGTGCTGTCGCTGATCGATCTGTCGATCCTGCAAAAAACCTGGACCTACAGCCGCGCGGATTTTACCGCCGTTGCCGCAACCATCGTGCTGACCCTCACGCTCGGCGTCGAGGTTGGCGTCGCAGCCGGGGTCATCCTGTCCGTCCTGCTGCAACTCTACAAAACCTCGCGGCCCCATGTGGCCGAGGTCGGCCGCGTCCCCGGCAGCGAGCATTTTCGCAACGTGCTGCGCCATGAGGTGGAAACCGACCCTCGCGTGCTCAGCCTGCGGATCGACGAAAGCCTCTATTTCGTCAACGCGCGTTTTCTGGAGGATCTTGTCCAGTCCCGCGTCACCGAAGGATGCAGCATCGCGCATGTCGTCTTGATGTTCTCAGCGGTGAACGAGGTCGACTATTCCGCCCTCGAAAGCCTTGAAGCGGTGAACGCCCGGCTCAGGGATATGGGTGTCGGCCTCCATCTGTCCGAGGTCAAAGGCCCGGTGATGGATCGGCTGAAACGGTCTCATTTGATCGATGATCTGAACGGCCGGATCTTCCTGTCACAAAACGATGCATGGATGGCCCTTACAGATGACACGCGCGCCGCAGCCGAATAGACCAAGCTGCATGTCCACAACCGCCGTTCCCCCTGTCAAACCCATGCAGAGGTTTCATGATACGCCCGTTCATTCCACGCAAGCTTGAGCATATTGCTTTCGGCTTTCTTCTGTCCTGCTTCATGTCGCTGCTGATATCTGGCGTGGCGACATTCCTGGCCATCGGCTTTGCAGCCGATTTTGTACCGCGTTGGCTCTCCGCCTGGCTGCCCTCCTGGGCGATTGCCTTTCCCACCGTGCTGGTCGTCGCGCCCATCGTGCGCCGCATCCTCCACCGGTTCGTTGTCACGGACGGTGGGTAGCAGCGGACCACAGGGCGGCCCGTTGCTCACGGCGATACGGATCTCCGCACAACACTCCACCGGCCCATCATACGCAAACCTGTTGCACCACGATGACCGGCAGGGCCTTGTAACGCCCAAACAACCGGGCTGTTTTGAGAGATCACGATGATCACAAGCGACGACATTCAAGAGATGGCGGCCTATTCTGGCTGGCAGAACGACAACCTCTTCGATTGCCACGACGATATCGGGGCAGACCCGCGACCACACCATCGCAGCCAGGTCACCAGTGCGCTTCACGCGCTGAAGGTGGGCTATCGCGCTACGGATATACCCTGGCGCCCCGGAGCGGGGTTCTTTGCCGGCTCGCGAGACTGCGCGGCCAGCCTCAGTTTGACACAGCCGACGTTTGCACAATCGCGGCGCAGGGCGGCAAGGCACCCTTCATATCCGTTCGGTGATCCGTCACGGCCGCACCGACGACGGCGGACGGCTGTCGCAACGTGGGTTTGCCGCGTCATGTCATTGGTGTCATGTCCTCCCAGACGGCCTCACCGGTAGTTTGTTGGACGCTTTCATCTCTTTCAGTGAAAGGTTCGAGCGAATGCTGGTGACCCCCGGCAGGCGACGCAGGGTGCTGTCGACAAAGGCGCTGTAATCGTCCAGATCCCGCGCCACGACGATCAGCAGAAAATCGTCCGCTCCGGTGGTGTTGTGACAGGCCAGTATATTCGGGGTTGTCTCGACAATCCGTTGGAACTCCGCCGTGGCGGCTTGATCGTGTTCTGAACAGCGCAGCTGTACAAAGGCCATGACGCCCAGCCCCAGCTTGCGGCGGTTCAGATTGGCTTGATACCCTTCGATGACCCCGCTTTCCTCCAGTTTTTTCAAACGGCGCCAGCAGGGTGTTTCGCTCATCCCGAGGGTTTCGGACAGTTTCGCATTGGTCATACGGCCATCCTCTTGCAGCAGGGACAGGAGATGAACGTTTACGGCATCAAGGTCAGGCAAGGGCAGAAGCTTTCAGAAAGTGAGGAACAGAGAGGAGATCCCGCTCAGGGTCACCTGGATTTCTGCAAGATTGACAGGGGTCTTTCCACAGGAAACGATATGATCGCCTTGATTAAACCCCAGAACCGAAAGACACCCCGATGAAAGCTGTCCTGTTCGAAAAGTTCCAACACGCCCCGAAGGTGGTCACGGTCGCAGACCCGAGCCCCGCGCCACATGGTGTCGTCCTGAAGGTTGCCGCAACGGGGGTCTGCCGCAGCGACTGGCATGGCTGGATGGGTCATGACAGCGATATCGATCTGCCGCATGTCCCCGGCCACGAGCTGGCCGGCGTGGTCGAGGCGGTGGGAAAGGACGTCACCCGCTGGAAGGTTGGCGACAAGGTCACCGTCCCCTTTATCTGCGGTTGCGGCAGCTGCAGCGAATGCCACGCAGGCCAACAGCAGGTGTGCCTGCATCAGGAACAGCCTGGCTTCACTCACTGGGGCTCGTTTGCAGAATATGTCGCCATCCACCAAGCCGATCTGAACCTTGTGGCGCTGCCGGAGAGCATGGGGTTTGCGACCGCCGCCAGCCTCGGATGCCGGTTCACGACATCCTTCCGCGCGGTCATCGATCAGGGCAAGGTGCGCGCAGGCCAATGGGTGGCCGTACACGGTTGTGGCGGTGTCGGGCTGTCGGCCGTCATGATCGCGGCGGCGGCGGGGGCCAATGTGATCGGCGTGGATCTCGATGAGGCCAAGCTTAACCTGGCCAAAGATCTCGGTGCCGCTGCGGTCATCAACGGTGGCGAGGCCGATGTGCCCGAAGCGATCAAGGAACTGACACGCGGCGGCGCCCATGTTTCGCTCGATGCGCTTGGGCATCCGGTCACCATGACCAATTCTATCCTTTGCCTGCGACCACGGGGCAAACACGTTCAGGTCGGTCTGATGCTGGGAGACCATGCCGCCCCAGCCGTGCCCATGCCCAAGATCGTGGGCCAGGAGATCGAGCTGCTCGGCTCGCACGGGATGCAGGCGCACCGCTATGGCGCGATGCTGGACATGGTCGCCAGCGGGACGCTTGATCCGGCGCGGCTGGTGGGCGATCAGATCAGCCTCTCCGAGGCCCCCGAGGCCCTTATGAGCATGGACAAGTTCCAATCCGTCGGCGCCACGGTCATCACCCGGTTCTGACGCGCGGAGTCACTTTGGCCGGCAGCAAAGATCCTGCTGCCGGTCCTCTCACGGGACGACGAAAGGGTTTATCCCTTCACGCCCCCGTTTTCGCCAAGTTCCGGCAAGGCCCGCAGGCAGTCGATCACTTTCCAATCTGCCTCAGAGAGTGCCAGCCTTGGCAACCGCGCCCCAAAGGCGTCGCCCCGCGCGTTTTTCCCGTTTGCCGGTCCGCTGCCCCAAGGTTGGCCGGATCGTTTTCACCATAGACAGGGCCGCACAGAACACACCTTTCTCGGCCCGCAGGAGACCTCACAGATAGGTCCACCCCCCCCCCTGAAGCCCGCAGACCAGCACACTGAGGGCACCACCTTCCCCCCCGCGACCGCTCTAGTAGGGCGTCGAAGGTCGTAGAAATCAGGAAACGACGAGTCTGAGAACGCAACCTGTACCAACTCGTGCACCGGACGCCTTTGAAGGCAAACTCATTGTTGGAAAAAATCTTTTATCTTCAGATTGGTACGGGCGGCGGGACTCGAACCCGCACGGCTAAAGCCTGGGGATTTTAAGTAGGTAGGTTTGCCTTTGTTTTCAGAGTGTTGGTGCCACAAAAACGGACCCCGGACCTCGCGTTGAAGTCCGGGGTTATCATTCTGGTAAATCCCGCAGAGCTTTCGCCATATCCAGGTATCCGAGATAGCTATATTCGACATGCATCCGCTCATACCATGCCGCCCATTGCTCTCTCCGATCTTCGGGGAAGACATCGGACCAAGTTCCCTTTCGAACGCTGACCCGCCCATTCTCCAGCCGCTCAACTTTGATTTTCTCTGCGCTCATCAACACTCCCCTCAGCTCGATCTGTTGCAACACTTGTAAACTCTGGCAGCCCTTTGCTTTGCCGCCATCATCCTTAACAAGGCCAGCGCGAATGCTGAAGCATCGGAGCGCGAGAACAAGCCGAAATCAAATCGGGCAGCCCAACATTCAGCGGGTGTCAGGCGTCCGGACCCTCAACACCTCAACCTCTAAATTGCATTCGTACCCCCGACCCAACAACGCGTTGACAGGAATTCCCCGCCTCCCGCTGGAGCGACACATGCTACATCTCGCTTTCTGAAAAATTGCATGATGGTTGTCGCGGAGGCTTACCTCGATCTTGCCAACGTGACCGCACTCACAGCAGACATGAAGAAAAAGAGGCATTCGCTGCTCCGCTTCGCCTGATGGAACATAAGTGGAACAAAAAAAGGGGGGGGGGAAAGGATCAATGCGGCAATCCCGCTCTTACGTCATCCAGCCTCGGTCGCGCATCGATCTGTCTCGGTTCGAAACTCTCGAGCCAAAGCTGTGCATTCGCGCACTAGTCCAAGACGCGCGCGACCGCGCCAATTAAGTCCAGCACCTCGCGCGTATCGCGGTCAACACGATAGACATATTCACCCACGCGGTAGTAGGTCTGCTCGCGATTAAGTCCGTACCGCCCTGGATCGCCGATGACGATGTAATCTTTATAGATCACATCTCCACGGTCGTACTTGCGGGCTTGACCGGGCGGAACGCAAGGAGGGTTCTTCTTGGCGAGACCCGGAGGGCAATTGGTTACTTTGTACGCACCGCCAGAATGCCCTTGTCCAGATTTGTGGTTTCCTCCCTCTGCAGTCACCCCGAAAGAGGTGCCCGCTGCCGCAATTAGAACCAATAACCGTCTCATGATGCCGCTCCGTTCTTTCTGCTGTCCGCAAAGATAACCATTGCTGCTGCAAAGTGTTGCCATCCCAAAAGATCCTCGGCGAAAAGGTGCCTAGGAGCGTATGGCCGAGCCCGAGGTCGTAGATGTCGACAGTGCGGCGTAACATCTGCCCCGTCAACGTGACCAACGATATGATCCATCGTCGGTTAGGACCCACGACCCACTTGCGGCGCTACGGCTGCCTGGTTGTATAGATACCCCGTCCGCTTCCTACCACCGAATGAAGCAAGCCAGCCCATCACGACATTCATGCAAGGCGCAGCGAAGGCACTGCTGCCTGCGCGAAAGGCTTCTTGGAAGCGGACCTTTAAGTCTGCCCAGTTGACCCAGGGGATGCTGCGCCCGGCTTGCAGGTCAGAGAAGCGCAGATAGCGACATTTGCAAAGTCTGGCGATCTGCCACCCGGGCGGCGGTCCAATGCTGCGCGAGCAATGGAAAGAACAGACCTTCGCCGCGCGTGCAGCCACCAACCATCATCGAACAGAAGGGGTGCGGACAAAGTGAACTTTGGTTGTCCAAAATCCTATGGCTGCTCCCAAAACATTGCATCACTGGTGCGGCGGGTTGCGGCATGCTTGAATTTCTTGAACGCGCTCAGGCCAAGTGGACCTTATGAAGGCGAGAATGTCCCAGATTTCGTCGTCGGAGAGGGTACCTCCAAATCCGGGCATGCCACTCGTGAAGCCGTCGACGCCGCGCGCGGCCAACGCCGCTTCCCCACCCAGCAGAGTGTATTCGAACAGAAGCTGGTTGTCGTGGTGCCATGTGTGCCCGGTCTCATCATGGGGTGGCGCAGGAAGAATACCGTTGTCGTCAGGCGTCTGCCAATCCGGCTGTCCTTCGAGATTGACGCCATGACAGGACGCGCATTGTTCGGCGTAAAAGGTCTGCCCATTGGTCAAATCCCGGTCATCCATTTCGTGACCAGCGCCTGCACCCGTTGCGAAGCCGACAAATGTAGCGATCAAAAAATCCCGCTTGATCATGGGCTGCCTCAACTGGGTAGGGTCAAGACGCTGGTGAGCGTCGCGGTTGCTGCAATGACCACCAGAATGATCACGGCTTCGATTTCAATGGAGCGTACCAAATGGCGGGCGGCTTTTTTGTCCCCGGATTGCATGGCCGGGACGAAGCGAAGTTTGTTTGCGGCGGCCAACATCAAGACCGCGCCCACGAGCACAAGTTTGATTAGCAGGGTTTGGCCGTAGCCAGTTGTCATTAACGCCCACACATCGCCGAGTAACATCCAAGCCAACAGCAGTCCGGCCAAAATCAAAGCAGGGACAATAACCGAAGCCGCCTGCCCAAACCGATGCCCCAACATGGCCGCGTTGTTCAGATATTCTGGCCGTTGAGACAGGGCGCGCAACGGTCCAAGGATGCCGATCCAAAACGCGACACCCAGAAGATGCAGGAGCAAAAGCACACGGACGCCGGTTATCTCCAAATCGGGGACATGCCCGATCTGGGCGAATGACCACAGCACGATCATTCCACCGACAAGCGCGATCCATTGGCCGATTAGGGGCATGAATACCCCGAAAATCATCAAAGCTGTCCCGACAACCTGATAGACCAGGACGTCGCCAACAGAGGTCTGCCACAGCAGACCGAGCATCTCTGGATCGGTCATACCATCAGTCCCGCCCGTCAGGGTTGCGCCGCGCAGCATGAACCCAAGGACAGAGCTTGCAAGCGCGAGCCCCGCTAACAGAGCAATCTGACCACGCATCATACCGCTCAGAGGCGACACCAAGTCAGCAAAACCAGCCCGAATGATCAAAAGACCAGTCGCACCACTAATACCCACATACAGCATCAGCTTGGATAAAATCGCGCCTATTCCCCAGATATCCGGCATGCTTAGTCTACCGTGAACGTAAACTCGCCCTGCATGGCGTGTCCGTCTGCTCCCAAGCCTCGCCATTCAATGCGATAGGTGCCTTCACCCATGCTTTGAAGCGGGAGCGCGAACGCTCGCCCAAAACTTGTCTGGTCTCCAAGTTCGAGCGTGACGGTGTGAGCCTCCTGATGGATCATGTTGACTTTTGTCAGGCGAATATCATCCGCGAAATTGAAACTGATCTTTGAGGGCACTTCGGCAACCGTCGCGCCGCTTTCCGGTGTGGTGGTGTCCACGCTCGAATGGGCAAATGCGTTTGTGGCAAGCATGGAAATCAATGCAAATGTGGTGAGCTTGTTCATTGAGGAACCCTCAGTTTATTCCATTAGCGCGCTGGATTTCGCGGATGTAGTCGATGATCATAGCCACGTCACCGCGGGTCAAGCCTTCAACTGGAGGCATGTCGCCAAACTGCCAGTGGTGGCTTCTGACGCCCATTGCGACCGCGCTTTGAAAGGACTCGTCTGCATGATGGCTGGGTTCGTAAACAATATGGATCAGTGGCGGCCCTGCGCCCTCAACGCCTGCCGCGTTGCTACCGTGGCATGCGGCGCACGCGTTTTCGAATATCCGTTGCCCGATGGCCGCGTTTCCTTCGATAGGAGGCATCTGTATGGCCACCATAGCATTGCCCTCGTCGGGCGCTGACTGTGCGGCTTTCTCAACCGGGACGGGGCGTAGAGTAATATAGGCAGCGGCGACTACTACGGCGCAAGTGCCGATCAGGAGATATTTTCGGTTCATGTACTGGTCCTAATGTTGTGTAACAGAGCGGTGCCGCAAATAAATCGCAGCACACTGGAACGTGTTCACTGCCGTGAACAGCGTCGAAAATCTGTTTTAAGCGTTAGGTGGCCTGTCCGGATTGTCCGGTTCACTGAGCGTCGAGAAGTTTGAGGCCTGCCATGCCGTTACATTCACGGATCGGTTAGTTGTCGCTTGGAAATCCTGCGCCGTGAGCACAACGGCATTGCAAAGGAGTGGATTGCATCCTTCGTGCGTCGTGCCGTCTGGCTCATGTGGTGCGCTTCTGCTCGGCAAAACTGAGGCGTGGTCAACATGATGACCGACTACAGAGGTATGCAGGTGGTTTTCGCAATGCCCACCATTGCAATTTTCTATCGTCGCGTGCGAACGGTCGCCGAGTCCTGTCATCAGGCCCAACAAAAAAACAAGAAGTGCTGCAGCTATGGTTCGAGTGATCTTTACACTGAGAATCTATCCTAGGCACTAATAAAATAAAAGCCGACATTGATGCTCCTCGCGACATCCGGTTTTGAGCTCACAGCTCACAGCTCACAGCTGACTTGCGGCGGTGCGGCAGCAGGATCACAGCAAATTTCGCCGCCCCGCTTGATGCGTGATGGCGGGTCTCAGGAAGCCATTCGCACGCAGCAGTGCCTTCGCTGCGCCTTGCAAGAATGTCGTATTTGGGCGGAAAGCGGCCGGTCGGGGCGGTCTGCTGACGGTGAGACTGCGGCGTTGCAGGCGCAGCAAATCGGCGATAGCGGCCAGTCGCAACACGCTCAGAGAGCAACGCTAAGCGCAGGGAAGGGCACAGTCGAATTTATGTTGCGGCAAGCGATTAATCACAAAATGACGCTGATCACAGGGCCTGGGAGCGAAGAAGATTGCGCAAATGCCCTATTGGACCTCTTCAGCTTCTCTACTTGAGCGTTTATTGGGGGAATTAGAAAGGATGAGGCAGAACTTGACGCTTAGGCTGGGTGTGCCCCAGTTTAGCTCAGGGTATCTATTCCTCATAAATTTCGGCGGGTGAGTTGGTGCAGCCGCTCACCTCGCCTAGTTCATTTAACATACGCCAGAAAATTTGGCCCAATTGAGCTGAGGGAGCTAAATGGGAAAAAAGGCAAACGGCACTGTCTTCTTATGTGGCGCAGGCATATCAGTTCCACCTCCGGCTAACTTGCCTTCGGTGAACTATTTCAAAAGTGAGCTGGCGAAGGCTATTGGAGGCAATCTCGATATTCAAGATGATATTATAAGGAGATGCCTCTATGGGGATGAAATATACAGGGGGCTGAGATTTGAGCAAATTATTACATGCCTGTCAGAAATTGATCCTGCGCTAGAATCACTAAATTTCGCGAGGGTCAGATCCAATCATGGCTCCCGCTTCAATGGCCTTCATGCTTACCTCGCCGAAAGGGCCGTACTCGGCGATACTGTATTGACAACAAATTTCGACACGCTAATTGAGCAAGCAATGCTATTTCTATGGCCGGAAAGAGTGCACGCCTCGATTTCCAATATTGTGAAGTTACACGGAACAGCGCACAAAATTTACGACGGAGAACTTGTAGCAGAACATCCATCTAACCTGCGGGCGGACATCGCATCAGTGGCACGCGGAGGAGATACAGCTCACGCGCCGAGCGACATTCTGAGATCTGTTTCATCTGCCAACGGGGGTAGGCTAGTCGTTATGGGGTACAGCTTCAGTGACTCATTTGACATCACCCCTGCGCTAAGGGAAATACGTCCGAAGATCGTTGATATATACGACTATTGCGGCCATGCTCCTAGAAAAGTGGAATTTGAAGAATCCAATTTCCTTCACATCTCAGATATAATTGAAATTTGGCAAGACGCCGGCGCTGAGGTCAGCGTCTTTCAGGGCGACGTCAGTGCAAAATTTTGGCACAGCTCTGTCAGCAAAGTGAGTACGCTGGTGCAATCACAATCGGATGAACTATACATACCAAAATTCAGCAGGGACGAGCTGATGTACTTTGTGGCTCGCCTGTCGTTCAACCTTGATGATCGAGTTTCTGCCGGATCTATCTTCGAAAAGCTGATACTTAGTAACGACCGTCGCCTTCGAGAGCGAGCGAACTTCTTCTACGTGAGATGTTTACCTATGTCCTCGAAATCCATAGATGCATCGCTGGAGGCAGCTATAGCCATGAATGACCTTAAGGCGATGTTGGATACACTAGTTTTTGCAATGGACATCGCCACGTACTCTGGGCGTCAATCTGATTTTCGAAAGATCTTACGAGAAGTAAGGGCGAAAGTTCGTAATTCAGGTGAAATAGATTATGTCGGATTGGTTGAGGGGCGCTCCCTACATTGTATCGCAAATTACTTTTTTTACTCAGGCAGGTTTGGGCTTGCTCAGATTGCGATGCGCGCCGCGCTTAAGAATAGATCGAGATTCGCTGAACCCATTGAGACGCTGTATTCTACTTTCGGCGTAGCAATTCTTGATATTCTCAGTCGACCTCATGAAAGCAACGCCATGTCATTTGAGCGATTCTCACGGTACGCCGCAGAGATCGGTGACAGTGCTGCGGCAGCATGCGTCCTCGTGCTAGACGCGATGCAGAACCTAAAGGCGGGAAACTACCAGAGCGCAGAATCCTTGCTAAGGGACGCATTAAGTTTGGATTCCGGAGATTTTCCAAAATGGGAAATTGAGCTTTACATCTTCTTATCCTTATCGATGTCCGGCAGGTGTGCATATTTGACAGATCAGCAAGTTGTAAAAGTAGGCAAGGCGCTGGAAGAAATGCATCACTCCAGGTTGAGCGCTATTAAGTCTGATATTATGTTGATATGTGAGGGCGGAGATGCGACCAACCTTCAAGACCCCTTTGTCAGGGCAATTTATCTTGCTTTGAAAGTTGAATGATTCATGCATTGAAATTGAAACCAGAAAATCGTTTCGCAGTTTTGCCCGAGCAAACTCCGCAAATACTATATAATGCTGAATGCCTCCCATTAAGAGCTTCGTTTCTGGACATTTCTGGGATTAAGCACAGCAAAAGGAATATTCAGCCTGATCGGCAGCTTCGAGCTGCGCACGCCTATCGCTGCGGCGCGCTTGAGTTACCCCTTCGGGGTTCGATGCCGGGATGATCAAGTGTCAGCTTTGGGGAAACCGAGCTGCGGCGTAGGAGTAATCCCGACCGGCAGCAATGGGCCGGTCAAACCGTTCGATACGAAGGGTTGTTTGCGTCAAGCGACGCAGCCGAGGCTACTTTTTAAGTCCAGCCCTTGCCTTCGTCAAAGCCTACGCGAGGCTTAGCGAACTTATAACCGTTCCACATAAACTTGATGGCCCCCACGAAGCCAAATTTTGGAATAACTAAGCGCAGCAATTGGTCTGGCGTTACGACTTTCACCGACGTTTCAATCTTCGACCGCCCAACTACTTTTTGCAGTTTATAGTCCATCGTCAAAAAGTAATCCATTTCAGCCGATTCCGCACACCAAATGTGGTAGGCATCTAGTGCTTGGTTCAGGTTCAATGGCTTGCTTGCGCCCTGGTATGCGCCCGTCATTTTTGTCAGTTCGACAAAGCGCGGTTGCTTTATGCTGCACATAAAATCAAGAATGTGCTCTTTGAACTTCTTGTTACCGCCAAAGATTATGCGCGACTGCAGCGCAACCGGGTCGGGAACTTCGTGGATGGTGCATCCGAAAAATCGCCCAGACGGGCTTGCCATTCCGGGCAGCCCCCAAGTTTCCAGAACAACTTCGCGGTGAATGTAGAAGCCAAGCCACTCGGAAATTCCGGCGTAGGCGAGCATACCGAGAACCACGGCATCGCGCTTCTGGACTTCATTTTTGATTTTATGCAGATCGTTGACCGTATGCGGCTCGTGAATTTCCGTCTCGAATTCGGTGCCGCCCCAATTCACGGTTGTTTTCTTTGTACGATACACGTGTTTTTTAACCGCTGAAAACTTCAATATGTTTGTATCTATAAATACAGTTGCTACTGGCTTGGTCTTTCCCATCACGACTCCAATGTGCCTTGGCTTTGTCGCATTACTGTGTGCGTAGGCACTTTGATTGGCAACTGCGGAACGAGCGTTCGAGGTCAGACGATCTCACGCACACCCTAAATGCGGTGCAGCCTCGCAGTGTCGGCTTTCGGGAAGCAGCGCCGCAGCGTTCGAAGTCACGGTCAACGTCTCTTATGGGCCGACCGCGCCGGTAAGGGTACCTGGGAGTGCGGGACGGTTCGGCACGCTGCCGCAGGTCCGGTTCTGAGCCCATACTGCAACATGCAGCCGCGCCGCATCTCGCAGGCCCAGAAAGGCAGTCCCGGTAATCGCGGCCCTCTGCGGACATTCGTGCAGTAAGCGGATCACTGCGGTGCAGCAAGCCAAAGGAGACATCGACCCTTTTGGGGGAAGTTTCGTGTTTCTCTAAACTATTGGGCCTGGGGTATGCAATCCACTATGATGGAAGCCCACCAGCCTTCAGGCTTATAGTTCTCTGGTACTTCGACCAGGCTCCCTGAACGATCTAATTCATCCATTTCAATGCCGTCTGGCAATTTCGTGTCGGGGCAGACTATTGAACCTATGAAGCTCGTGCTCGTAATCCCATCCACATTCTCAAAGGTCGAACCGGATGAAAAAACAGCTCCATGGAACTTGGTGTCCTTCAAGTTTACACCCTTAAAGGACACATCGGTAAAGTGAGCTCCCGAAAAATCAGCACCAACCAAAGAAACCCCGTTGAACTCTAGCTCATAAAAATCACCATTACGGAAATCGGCACCATCCAAGTTGACAGCGGTATACGTGCCCCCCGTTAACTCCATACCGCGAAGACTGATGCCTTCTTCCATTAGCTCGGCGAGAGCCATACCGGGGATGGGACCGCCAACTTGAAGGAATGTCTGCTGAGAGAGAATAGTAAAGGCACGGTAAATTTTGTCTTTTCGAACGTCTTCGCGCTGCCTCTCACGCTCGTCCGCCTCGAACACCCAAACCGCTGCGACAACAAAAATAGCCAACTTCGAAGCAGCATCGGCCAATTGCACCAATGGACTCGAAGAAATCCAAGAAACAGTCTTTGAAACATTCATCAAACTGGCCCTATCCCCACCACATTATTGCTTTCGAGTTTCCACAATAGGTCAATGTCAATCAAGAGCGGCCCAAACCGGCCGTTCGTCACATCTGCGTTTAAGGGCCGCAAAGGTACCAAAGGACAAACCCTCCAGACGAGGGCCGCAATCACTTGCTTTCACGCTAGCCATCGAGATGGCGCTTCACATCCTTAAGGGTTTCGAAAAGCTCTGGAGGGATATCAGCCGCTGTCATTTCATCAACAACACGAGATGAAGTCACAGTGACTTTCAACTCTTCTTGTATCCTCTTGGTGATTGCCGAAAATACCGACTTGCCTGGCACAACACGATATCGAAAATCCTCCTCTTGCCAGCCTTTTGTGAAATTAGCCTCTTCTTCGGCGGAAATGGTCGCGATGTCCTTCTTTGACCCTTTGCCGACTTCATAGGTTATCTTTGCTCCGATCCTGGCCGACAACGTCTTTGACTTCACTTCGTCGACACTTGTGTTGATCGCGTCAAAGACAACTTCTTTATAGTTTTCTTGTAGCCGATCACGGCCAAACTTTTTTACAACGGCAGCAATCGCTTCAGGCACCAAGAGGAGGTTTTCGATTTCCTTACGTGGAAGAACTCGACAGAGCGTATCCCCAACACTCACACCTTCTATGAAGTCATCTATCTCTTCATCACACCGATAGTCGCGATCAAAAATAGCCGACACAGGTATCTTGAACCCAAAGAAGTTCTCGAACACCCAAGAGGAAGTTGTGACTCTGGTCCAATTTGCAAATCCGTCGGTCTTCATGAGAGTAACGGATGAATTTGAGATGAAGTCCATCCCTCCAAGTTTCTTGGCAATTTTTGAAAGTATCCTTGCGTCATTGCCTTCGAAGTACAGAACCTTTTTTGTTTTTGCCAGTCTGGCGAACTGTGCGTTCTCTGAGCTGCCAATCGCAGAATAAACGTCTGAATATCCAGCTTCGCCTTGAATTCTCTTGGCACTCCTAGATCCGGGTCGGACAATTAAGACTTCGCCGGGTTCGACATCATTAATAATTTCAGTTGAGTGCGTGGCGATAAAGTACTGACCAACCCGTTGGCTAACTAGTCTGAGAAGACGGTGCTGCAAATCAGGATGCAAATAAATGTCAGGTTCGTCCAAGATAAGCGTTGAAGTATGGTTTGAGGTCGAGAGGTGCATCATAGTTTGCATCCAGACTTGGAAGCCAAACCCAGCCCATTGTACCTCTCTTACATGAGGTCCGTCACGAAAATACATCCGAACTACTGGGCGTTTACCTCCTCTCTCGATCTCAGGTCGTTGGACCCTGATACCCGGCCAGCCCAACTCAACCAAATCCGCAAACGATTCAAACTCTGCTTCGGTTTTATGAAGCCAAAAGTTACGAAAATTCCGGCTGGCAAGTCGTCCATACCGGTTTCTTTCAACAGTTTCTTGCCGCACAAGTTCTTCGTTTTGCTCAAGCGGGCTTAGCGTTGGAACTATAGTCAGATTTAGCGGAAATTGATCTCGCAAAAACTGCGTGTTTTTTCGAGGTTGAAGTTCTGTTTTTAAATAGCATTCCAATGGCCCGTCGTTGGATGCAGTAACAATGAAGGAGTTTCCGTTCTCCAGTCTGATTGATATTTTTGCACGCCCATCACCAAAGTTGTGTATGCAATATCTTAGGTCAGTTTGAATAGCCGACACCGGCACTTCCCAAGTCGAACAGACGCCATCCTCAGCGTGGGACTTAAAAGTCGCGTTCCTTCGACCGGCATACCTAAGCGCATCGAAGGAAATCCTAAATGCGTCTAAAGCCGTCGACTTGCCTGCATTGTTAGGGCCAACGAGGACGTTTTTGGACCTTGCAGAAATAGTGAACTTCGAAAACGTTTTGTAGTCATGGAAATCAATAGACTTTACTCTGCTCATCAAAAAAAACCTTGCTGAGTTCTACTGCGTTGCAGTGGGGCTTTCCGCAGGAAATGGCTATTCTCTACAGATCGACAAGTGGTTAGTCTATAGGTTGCTAGGAACTCCATCTTTCCGCAAGGATCCTGAGGGACATTTCTTGCATAGCGGTCGTTCGTGCGAAACGCAGCGAATGACTGCTCTCCGCCCTTGGAGCAAAACGTGTCGCAAGCGCAGCACAGATCGAGGCGTTGCAGCGAACGGCAGCTTCGTCCGCACAGCTGACCTTGGCGTGCCAGAACATGCTGCACGATGCGACCGATGGCCGGTTTGGGGAAGCTGCGCCGCAGCGAGGGCGAACCTCGCGAAGGTCCGGTATGGGCCGAAAGCGGCGCTGCAACTTTCGCCATCCACACAGCAAAAGCGGACGTTCAAATAGCTCCGTTCGTCAGATATCACTAGGATGCAGAGCTACAAACATTCGGAAGATTATGGCCCCGCCTAGGAAGACATCGAAGCCGAGACCTTCTCGAGGCAACAGCGCGCAGCGCGCGCCTGCGACGCTGCGCTCAATGAGCGGGGCGGGGTTTGAATTCGAAGACCTGATAAGCGCGTGGCAGCTGGTGAAAGCCCTTTCGGGTGAACTGGCTCCGGGAATCGGTAGCGTCGTCACAAAAATCCAAGCGCAAGTCTCGACCTTAGGCTGGCACATTGACGACCTCCTGCTGACGGCGCAGGCAGCGGACGCACCGCGACGATTGGCGATCTCCGCGAAGGGGAACACTCAGGTGACTGCGGCCGGCCTCCCCGCTGATTTCGTGACCCGCGCCTGGGAACAATGGCGAGACGCCGAGGGGCCGTTTAACCGCGCGACCGACGGACTAGCTCTAGTGACGCTCGGCACCCATCCGACTTTCGAACCGGCATGGCGCGAGGTAAAAAGCGCGTGCAACGGTCCAGATATGGCGCTCGCGATGAGCCGCATCCGCAGCAATGCGAGGCAATCGCGGGTCTTTAACAGCGTCCAGAGCCCCGGCAGCGAAACCGACCAGGAGACCATCGAGCTCATTCGCCGATTGCATGTGCTGCCGACCGACTTGCAGTTCGCGCATTCGGAGGATCAAGCTAGGGCTATCGCTCGATGCCGCTGCTTACTCGCGTCTGACCGCAACGAGGAAGCAATTGCTCTTTGGGAGCGGCTCATACACGTCGCGAAGGAAGTGCGCCTTCGTATTGGGACCGTAACCGTCTTGGACCTCGTGTCTATGCTGCGGGGCCAGTTCCGTCTTCGCCATCACCCAGACTATAAGCGCGATTGGGAGACGCTCGCCGACATAGCAACGGACCACAAGGCGCGGATCGAGACCGAGTTCACATCAGGCCATGTTGTATCTCGGAATGCGGAAGAGGCGGCGTTCCGTGCGTCGGTCGCCGACAATCTCGTCACGACGGTCTTGGGGGAATCGGGTTCGGGCAAGTCAGCGCTGGTCAAGACGGTGTTGGACGGCAGCTACGAATCTTGGAACCAGGTGTGGTTCGGTCCGGAAGATTTGCAGAAGGCGCTTAGCGCAGCGCGCCGCAGCGCTCTCCCGCTTACGCACGAGCTTTCGCTGGTGTTGAACGCCACTGTGGAGCCGCAGAACGTATTGGTCATCGACTCGGCGGAGCGCATCGAGGCCTGCGAGTTCCCTGTCATCCGCCGGTTGCTTCAAGACATCCTGCCAGATGACGACAAAGAGACTGAGGCCGCGTGGCGAGTCGTCATCGTGACGCAGACTCAGAGTTGGATCGAAGGCGAAGAGACCATACTCGGCCTACGGAAATCGCATCTCGTCGAGGTCGAGGCGCTCAAGAGCGACGCTGTGAAGTTGGCGCTTCTGAAGTTGCCCACTTTGCATTGGTTGGCCGCGCATGAGGATACTATCGCGGCGCTAACAAATCTGCGGACGTTGGCCTGGGTCATCAAGGCAGGCCCGGCACTGGGGTCGAACGCCGGCGGACTGGCGTCTCACACCGCCGTCGCCGACCGCCTCTGGAAGTATTGGACGAAGGACCGCGCCGACGTGCAGGCGCTTATGATGCGCCTTGCCCAGCGAGAAGCATCGTTCGAGCGCAGCTTCGCGCTGACCGGGTTGGAGCCGGCGGATACAGCCACGTTCACCCAACGGCCCCACGAGCTTCCGCTACGCCTGAACGAGCGGACCAACCGCATCGAGTTCGAGCACGATCTTGCGGCGGATTGGGCGCGCTTTCAGTTCCTGAAGCAGATTTGGACGGATACGTCGCAGTGGGCCGCCCTGGCTGGCAATCCTCTCTGGACGAACGCGCTTCGGATGTTGGGGCAGTTTCTGCTTCGGCAGCCAGCCGAGACTGGCACGGCTTGGGACGTCGCGTTTACGGCCGCGGAGTCCATAGAGGATGAGCTAGCGGGCGATGTCCTCCTTGATGCGCTCTGCTTGGATCCCGACGCCGAACGCTTCTTGACCGAACGCGTCGACCTGCTCCTCGACAAAGGCGAGAAATACCTCACGCGGCTGCTTCTGCGTTTCCACCACATCGCGACAGTGCCGACCGGCGGCAAAACGGGATTGAGCGCTGAGTACGGCTTGTACCTGGAGGCGCATTATCGCTCGATTGTCTTCGGCCGGTGGCCGCCCGTTCTCCGCTTCCTCATCGCGCAGCGGGAGAGACTGGCTGGGGTGGTTTCACCCGCTCTAGCGAAGGTTATCGAGACCTGGCTTATGAAGACACCGCGGACGCTGAGCAACGGCCTGCTGATGCCATTCCGATTGGAATTGGCAGAGATGGTGCTCGACATGGCTCGAACAGTTCAGGTCGAGAAGGGCCATGGGGTCATGTACTTGATGCGCGAACCGTCGCTTTACACCGCACCGTTGGCTGGCGTCGCCGACCTACCGACCGAGGTTAGAAACTGGGCGCTTGAACTAGCGGGGCGCCGAGAGGTCGACGCTGACGTCAAACGGCGCATCGCTGAGGTTCAGCAACAGAAGGCGAAGGCGCACGCCGAGCGTCTAAGAGCCGACGCCGAATACAAGGCTCGGCACGAGGAGCGAAAGCAGGTACCACGCTCCATCGGATCATCCCGGGATCGCCTCCCGCCCTGGCCACTGGGGGCCTGTCACAAGCTCGACAGGGATTTCCGGACCGCCTGCATCAAGCAGAACGGCATTCAGTATCTGATGCGCGCGCGCCCCGAGTTGGCCAGCGAGGTCCTGCTTGCGCTCATTATCGAAGATCAGCCTGAGCGGGAATACGGGTCCCACCGACTCGAGATTGACCTTGGACTTGACTACCCGGAGGACGCGCACCCGACAGTCTTCTGGAAGAGTCCGTTCTTCGCTTTCTTGCAATTGGCCCCGGAAACCGCGCTCGCCTCGCTCATCAAGCTGGTGAACTTCTGTACGGAGCGCTGGGCCGCGGAGGTCATGAGGGGCCGTGACGGCGCGCCGCCCGGAATAACACTGCAATTCGCGAACTTGCCAAAAAAGACTTTCCTCGGCTGGTGGCAGGTGTTCGACTGGCCGCAGTCCAATGACTCGATGCGCCGCGGAAATCTGTTCTGCGCGCTCGACGCGTTGGAGCGGTGGCTTACGCTGCGGCTAGACGCAGGTAAGGAAATCAATGCTGATATCGAGAGAATTTTCGAGGAGGGGAACTCCGCGGCGCTTGTAAGCGTGCTAGTCAATGTCGCGAAGTATCGGCCATCGCTGCTAAGGGGGCCACTCGCGCCCCTTCTGACGTTTCCAGACTTGTTCTATTGGGACAGTGTCCGTGTAAAGCGCGTAGACTACAATTTCACCGATTGGGCCTGGCTGCGGAGTGGCCAGGTAGTGTTCGACTTCGCGCGCGATTGGATCTTGGCGCCCCATCGCCAGAAGAAGTTCGTAGATGTCGTTGCCGAGCTAGTGTTGGCCGACGACGACCTTGCACGGCGTCTTCAAACGGTGCTGAAGACTTGGGAGCTGCCTGAAGACCCGAAAGAGGCGTTGGAGTTCAAGCTGCTATTCGCCGCGCTCGACCGGGCCAATTATCAGACGGTCACCGACCCGACGACAGGCGCGGAGAGTCTGGACCTCGTGTACCCAGACGACCTGCGCCTTGAGGTGCAGGCGTGGCATGCGGATAACGCACCATCTCTGACATATCTTCTCCTGCCAACCCAGTGCGAGCAGCGTCTTCGAGGCGATCAACCACTCAGCGACGATGAAGCGGCGTACCTCTTCAATGTTGTCGAAGAATTCGAGGCCGGGGCGGAGGGCGAGGACCAGGTCGAGAAGTCAAAGTGTCGGTCCGCTGCAGCCGGCACCCTCATCACACTGGGCGACGCTTGGCTCGTTCAGCATCCCGATGCTCAGCATCTCGTGTTCGAAGTAGTGCGTGCTGGTGTGGCGGCAGTGGCGTCTACGGTAGAAGAGATTCGCGGACGGCGCGCAGAGCGTTTCCGCGGCGAGCTGAAGTTCATCGCCCACGCGGTAATGCACCAGTGGCTTGCCGATGGAGACGGTGTTCAGGAGTGGGACGCGGCCGTCCTGCGGCTTCTGACGAGCGGCGACACGGAAGCGACCGCCGTCGTAATCGGCGTTGCCTATGCCAATCGAAAACAGCTTGGTGCGGCCTGGTGGCGGCTGCTCCGCGCCGGGCTCTTCTGGTCGGGCCTTAACGTCCTCGCTCCGCACCACGGAGACGACGAGGAAGCGGAGCGTGCCTGGCTTATGTGGCTCGCGCGGCTGCGGCGCTTTCCGCTTCGTGGAAGGAATGCGACGCCAGATGACCTCAACTTCGAGCGTGTCGCCGCAGGCGTAGGGCGGTTAGACTTCCGGCGCCAGATGAGGCTCTACAATTCTGGCGCCCAGACTTGGCGCGGAAAGCCGGAACGCCGACGGAGCGGCTCGTTAGACGACCACTTCCTCAGTGTTCTGTTCAACTGGCTGATCGATGGCGGTGGCACTGGCGACCGTCGCCTCGATACAGACTTGGCGCTGCGCATCTGGGACTACGACGCGACGCGCGCCAGGGAGCGGGAGAAAAACGAGTACGGCGAATACGACTTGCCAAGCCAGAACTTCGGCTACGACATCCTTTTGAAGCTAGGAGCCTTGACGCTATCGGCGCTCGAAGGAGAAGAGTGGGAGGTTTGGGAACCGGTTCTCTGCCACGGTCCGGCAGCACACTACGCGCTGCAGCACTTCATTACGGGATTGTTCCTGCGTCTGGGGAAAGGTGACGACCCGGCGGCATTCGAACGTGTCTGGCGGGCCACCGCGGAGTACGGCCTTGCCGCCGGCTGGTCTCAACCTGGCCTCTGGTTCTACGGCGAACGCCTGATCTGCGACCTGCTCGGCTTCGGCAAAGAGGCCGCGTTGGCCCGGCTGAAACCCGGCGCGGCTATGCGTATGAAGGATGTCTACGAGCGCTGGGCCGCCGCGCACTTGGCTCGAGACGAAGAATGCGTCACCCGCTTCTGCCACTTCTTGTCGACAAGCTTTGGGGCCACGCTTCGTCTTGACGGCCTACGCTGGCTGGCAGCCATGCTGAAGGAGCGAAAGCCCTCTGGTTACTGGTATCGTGAGAAAACAGGCGACGCGCTGGTGGAGCTTGTGGCGACGGCATTGACTTCCGACGGCCAGGCACTGTCGCAAAATGATCAGGCGCGGCAGGCGCTTGTCGAGATTTCGGCTGCCCTTGCCGCCAAGAGCATTCCAAGCGCCCTGAGTCTGCATGATCGCATCAAGCTGCTGCGATAGACCGGAGCGCACCACGCCAAATTTCACCCCAGTAGAAAGTCCGCTTTCGAGCAGCGACGTGATCGGTTTCGATAATTGGAATAGGGCGCCAAGCGGCCGCACTTTCGGTGAAAGCGGAGCGGCAGCTTTGGGCCGGTCGTACAGGCCGCCCAGTCCATATTCTGCAAAGTGCTCCTCATGGCAACACCGTCATAAGCATCGTCCCTTCCTCCCCGGTTCGGAGGTCATATTGTTGCGTCCCCTGACCGTCCACAATCTGACTCTGCAATCGGATTTTGCCCGTGTTTTCGCCCGAGCTGCCCTGATTGAGCGCTTTAACCGACAATTGGTAGACCCCCGGGGACACGCGAACCGTATCGCCATGGCCACGTGCGGACAGGCGTAAATTGCGTTTTGACCAGACCTCTCGTTGAAACTCGTCAATCAGAACAACATCAACCTTGTCGCCGTCTTCGCTGCCGTGGTCCCAGATCCGAAATTCAAGCGGCCCACGGATCGTGACAGGGGTCAGGCCACTATCCCCAAAGACCGGCGGGCGGCCACGCCGCAAGCGCGACACATCAACCCCGCCGACAGGCAAACCGTTCATGAACCGGCGGGCGTTGGAGAGTATTCCGCGTGCATCGCTTTGGACCTGTTCATAGGTGCTATCGCGTCCGCTGCGAAACCGTTCGGGGATGTCGCTTAGGCGCTCGTATTTCCACTTTAGCTGCCGCGGCACTTCATGCATGAAAACCCGATCATCATAGACGTTGTATTCATAGTCTTCGAGATAAAGCCCATAGGCGGTGCGCACCCCTTCGCGGATACGGTTGACCGCACCAACCATGGCCACCGTTTCCGCAAGTTTGTTGTTCTTGCGCCACCAATGCATGGCATCCCAAGCACTGACCTTGATGTCATTCAGATGCACATCAACAATCTCGCCTTCTTTGAATATCTCGATGGCTTTCTTGCGATCAACGTAGTTTGGGGAGACCCCTTTCATGTTATCAATAGAATGCACAAAAAACATCTCGTCCCAATCCGGGGAGCCGGGCACATTGAATGACCATTGGTTCGCTTTGCCGATGGCACCTGCGTCAATCAGAATACCATAACGGTCCTGGTCTTTGGGATTGTAGAAAACCACCTGCAATTCAACGTCATAAACGGAAAGCAGGCGCTCTTCGGTGGCGCGATCCATGATGTCACTCAGACTAATCATCACCGGATCGCGTCCCGGCAGGCCATGGGGCAGGCAGACCGTGGCACCGGGGGAACCGCCGCCGCGCAGATTCCAGTTGAAGGTGCTGGAAACCAAGGCGCCCCCCATAAGAGAACCGATCTGGATTCTGGCTTTCCAATACAACAGGCCAAAGCCAGCTTCATTCTCGGCGAAACCGCAGCGCGGAAATCCATCGACTGTGAAGTTTGCCGTGAACGGTTTCGATTCAAACTGGTGCTTTGGTCCTGCGGCTTGTACGGGCAAGGCAAGCCCAAGCGCAAAAGTCAGGGCGATAAGCCAACGCGGCATCACAATCCTCCCTCGTTGAGCCATTCTTGGAACGCATCCTGAGTGGCCTTGGGCTTTAGCGGGACAGGATCGCCTAGATCAGGGAGTTCACCCTCGGTGAAGACCGTGACAGTGGTTTCTTCCTTGCTGGTGGGCAGAAGATCGGCGTAGTCAAAGCCAATCAGCGAGAGGCCTCCGGCCCCGCCCCAGATGGCAAAGGCCGTCAGCAAAAAAAGTAAGGGGGGGATCACAGGCCCCGGCAAGGGCGCAAGGTTTTCGGGGTCGGCAGCGCTACGTCCTTTTGGAGCCTCGGGCGCGGTCGGTTCGGCGGCGGTGGCTTTGGCGCGATGCCGCGCTCGGGGGTCCTTGGGCGGGCTGGCGGCCGGCTTGGGCTTGGCCTTCGTCTGACGGGCGGCAGGGTCTGACCGAGGCGCGCCGGTGGCCTCCGAATAGGTCTCTGTCTGTGGCCTGAACCCGTACCCCTTGGTATCGGCTGTTTGGCTTTCGCTTTCTTGCGATTTCGCGCGGCCCGATGCCTCCCCGGCCTGGGTTTTGCTTTCAGGCTTGGGCTTGGGCTTGGGCTTGGGAGGATCGCTTTTGGGCTTATCTGTTGCCGCTTTTTCCTGTGCACTACGTTTTGCGCCGCGCGCCCCGGCATATTCGGGCTTCGGGGTGTCGCGCTGACCGCTTTCTTTTGACGCGGGTTCCTCCTCGGGCTCGGTTGCGTTTTGATCCCCCGCGGCGCGGCCTGCGCCCCTGACACCGGCGTATTCCGCTTTCGGTGCTTCGGGTTTCGGCTCTGGCTTGGCCTTGGGCGCGTCCTTTGCTTGGGAAACGTCTATGCTAAACAAGATCGCAGCTTCATAAAGCGTGAACCCTTCGCCATGCGGCGGAGAGGTGACCACGCCATCCTCTGGGGCGCGCACGCGAAGCGTCCGGCCTTGGTGGCTGCGCAGATCAATCAGCGGATCACCCTTGCACACGACCGAGCCCATCTCGACGTGGGTCTTCATCACGGTAATCGGGTAATAATCCCCCTCGGGTGCCCGCAAGGTCATGCTATTCGGTTTCACCATCAGATCAGCCCGACCAAACGCGCCAAGGCAAGGCCCCACGCTTCGGGAATGAACCCAACCACGATGAAATACAGACAAGTGCCAATGTAGACGAGGAACGTCGCGCCATCGTCAGAGCGGCGGAACATACCAACGAAGACCGCGGTTATCGCAATGCAGAACAACCAGCCAATCGCCGCAACAATCGGCAACAGCGCGGACGAGGTGCCAAACCCGAAGCGTAAGACGAGGGCGGGCGTTACCGCGAAGATGCCAATGGCGAAGCCCACGCAACCCATCCAGAAAGAGGCGGTTTCCCGGGCCTTTCGCAGGCGTTCTTCGGCTGACTTGCTCATTGCCTTTGAAAGTAGGAGAAATAGAGGGAGAGAAAAAGATGAAATTCATTACGAAATATGAGACTGCCTAATGTACGGTTCATTTTTCATCACGCCGCACCTCTTCTTGTTGGCCATGTTATCGCTTGGGTTGTTCAGCCAACCGGCCATCTCCCAAAGCAAGATGAACGGTATGTCGGCGGATCAGGTGGTGAATTTCTGCGCCGACTGGCCCGACCGGCGCGCCGAGATTGCCTCCACCGATTTCGATGACAGCTTCAAGAACTATGGCCTTGCGATGGAAAAGATGCAGGACATGACCGAACGCCTTTCGGAAATGGACGATGAGGCATTTCTGTCAGCCGTAGGACAATGGACGGATCGTGCCCTTTCACTCACACGGATCGTTGCCAACTCGGCTTCGATCTACAAGGGCAACATCACAGGATCCGCCGATCAGGTCGAGGCTCAGATGATCAAGGTTATCGGCGGGCTGTCGACAGCCGGGCAGCTTTCCATCGCAGGAATGCAAGGTGATGGCAAAGGCGCGGCTTGGACACTGTCTCTGAATCAGGCCAAACAACTCACGCCATGGGCGGCGATTGCCGGGGTGGTCAAGGATGTTCATTCGACGATAAAACGTGACCAAAACTGGAGCGAAAGCCGCGAACACCTTCGCGGATTGATCGGGCGGGCCGAGAAAGAGCTTAAGAAAGCCAATCGCGCCCGCAAAACATCGAGCCTTGAGACCCTGAACGCAGCCCTGCAAGAGTTTGACGGCATCTGTAACGCAGTCATTCCAAATGTCGAGCCATGCATTCAAATCGACAAGGGAGAAGCCAGCGACGGGCGCTCGATCTATCGGGCAATGAACACCTGCGATTTCGAGATTTTCGCGGCTTACTGTGTTGAGGCGGACCTGCCCAATGCCAAGGGATGTGGTGAAAACGAAAGCACTTGGTTCACCTATGGCAGAACTCTCAAACCTGGGCAGGAAATGGACAACATGTTCAACCTCCATGCCCTTGGCCCTCTCCGTTTTGCCGCCTGCCCGGGCAACCGTTTCAAAGTGAAATATGATGGCGTGGGCGGCTATTACTGCACGAAGTAGAGCTCATTGACAGGACTCTCGGAACCTGAAATTGGGCGCCTTAGTTGCCGGTATGGTCCTTGGTTTCCTTGCTCTTAGTGTCGACTGCCTTTTACTCTAACTCTTTGAAAAATTACCGTTTTCTCTTAGAACTCTCTTGAAAAGGTTTGTCTGTTTTTCATCGAGTTGGCGAAGCACCGGAAGGATTTCCTGTTTTTTAGCCTCTCTTGCTTTGACGATCTTTGGTGACTGTCCGGTGAATGGCGCTCTGGCGCTGTTCCGATGCGGCCTGTTACGCTGCTTGGGTAACGTAACGCCAAGGAATCAGCTCGTCCAGTCGCGTGATCTTGTGGTCGGTGATCCTGCCGTGCACCCATGTGAGCCAAGACTGGGGATCGACCTTGTTGAGCTTGGCGGTTTCGATGAGGGTGAAGGCTATGGCCATGGCTCTACCGCCCCCCTCGGAGCCTGAGAACATCCAGTTCTTGCGCCCGATGGCCACCTTCACCGCATCCATTGCCTGCTTGCGCGTGCGGATCAGGTCTCGCATCGCTTCTTGCTCTTCATCGGGCGTCCAAATTGGCGTCAGTTCTCCAGCGCGCCAGAGCTCCGCCACCTCGGGCCGCGCCTTGATCTGCACCCCGTTGCGCGTCTCGCTCTCATAGGTCTCGCCGGTCTCTTCCAGCTCCAGGCGTTCAAACCGCAACACCGCTTTGCAGAGCTGTTTGAACATCATCACGTTGCTGGGTTTGAGCCCGTCCACTGTCGGATGGCACAGCGGCAGCGCCAGCCGGTCAAAGGTCCAGCACAGCTCGCCGATCAGCCTGATGTGCCCCCATCGAGTGGTCCAATTTGAATGTTAATGCATCGTCGGTCTTTGGTCTATCGGGACGATGCTTTTGGGCGCTGGGGGCCGGTATCCTA